>NZ_JBFTZL010000032.1:0-26921 GCF_056406825.1 Arthrobacter sp. P1_A5
GTCGATGACACGGCCCGAGACGGCGGCAAGGTAGCCGACCAGGAACTGGTTGCCGGCCGCGGTGGTCTGCACGGCGGCGGCGGCGCCGGCGATATCCGGCAGGGACTGCAGGGCGGCGTCGATTTCGCCGAGCTCGATCCGGCGGCCGCCGAGCTTGACCTGCTCATCGGCGCGGCCCTGGAAAATGAGGCCTTCTGCTTCGTACCTGACGAGGTCGCCGGAGCGGTAGGCGCGCGGCCAGCCCAGGGACGGCATGGGGGCATATTTTTCCGCGTCCTTGACCGGGTCAAGGTACCGGGCCAGCCCGACGCCGCCGATGATCAGTTCGCCCACCGCGCCCTCGGCGACGGGCAGGGAATCGGCGTCGACGACGGCGAGGTCCCAGCCGTCCAGCGGCAGGCCGATCCGGATGGGGCCGCCCGCGCCGAGCTGCGCGGCGCACGCGACCACGGTGGCCTCGGTGGGTCCGTAGGTGTTCCATACTTCGCGTCCTTCGACGGCGAGCCGTTCGGCAAGGTCGGGCGGGCACGCCTCCCCGCCGAAGATCAGCAGCCGGACACTTTCCAGCGACTCCACGGGCCAGAGAGCGGCCAGAGTGGGGACGGTGGAGACCACGGTGATGCCGTGGCTGATGAGCCAGGGGCCGAGGTCCATCCCGGTCCGCACCAGCGCCCGGGGTGCCGGAACCAGGCAGGCGCCGTGGCGCCACGCGAGCCACATTTCCTCGCAGGAGGCATCGAAGGCAACGGACAGGCCGGCCAGCACCCGGTCCTGCGGACCCACCGGATCGGCCTGTAGGAAGATGCGGGCCTCGGCGTCCACGAACGCGGCGGCCGAGCGGTGCTGGACCGCGACGCCCTTGGGGGTGCCGGTGGAGCCGGACGTGAAAATGACCCACGCGTCGTCGTCGGGGCCGGGCGGCCTCGCGTCGGGGAACGGGCGGGGGTGGTTGCTGTCCGTGACGATCTTCCCGCCGGCGCGGAGGATGCCGGCCACCCTCGCCTCCCCGAAGACCAGTTTGGCCCGCTCGTCGGGATCGTCGGCGTCTACGGGGACATAGGCCGCACCGACCAGCAGCACCGCCAGGATCGAGACGTAGAGCTCGTTGGTGCCCGACGGGATCCTGACGCCGATCTTGTCGCCGGCACCCAGCCCGGCGAGGTGCAGTTTCCGGGCGGTGGCCCGGACCTCGTCCATGAGCTGGGCGTAGCTGAGCGAACGGTGGCCGTCGTCGAGCGCCGAAGCGTCCGGGTACCGGGCGGCAGTATCCCGGACGATGTCTATCAGCGTGCGCTCCGGCGGGGCGGAGAGGGCGCCCGGCAGCTGGGGCTCGTGGACGGTGAGACGGGGAGCGGGAAGACTCTGCACCGCACCGGCGTCGGGGGCTTCACTGGGGGTCAGTCGTTGCTCGGTCACTGGCGCATTGTCCCTGCAGGAGATGAACGGATGGTGTTGCCGTACGGCTTGGGGGACCGTGCAGCTTAGGGGACGAGGATGACTTTGCCGGTGGTGCGGCGCTGTTCAAGGTCCTCGTGGGCACGGGCCGCCTCGCCGAGAGGATAGCGTGCGCCGATCCTGACCTTGAGGCTGCCGTCGGCAGCGGCGGCAAAGACTTCGTCGGAGCGCCAGCGGCGTTCCCGGGCGTCGCGCAGGTAGTGGCCCATGGTGGGCCGCGTGAGGTAAAGCGAGCCGCCGGCGTTGAGCCGCTGCGGGTCGAACGGCGGGACCGGGCCGGACGCTGCGCCGAAGAGGACCAGCATGCCCCGGATGCGCAGGGACGCCAGGGAGGCGTCGAAAGTGTCTTTTCCGACGCCGTCGTACACCACATCCGCGCCGGTGCCGTTGGTCAGATCCCGGACCCGGTCGGCGAAACCGTCGTAGCGCAGCACGTGGTCGGCGCCGGCTTCGCGGGCCAGCTGCTCTTTCGCGTCTGTCGAAACGGTGGTGATGACATTGGCGCCCCTGGCCTTGAGCAACTGGATCATCAGGAGCCCCACACCACCGGCGCCGGCGTGGAGCAGCACGGTGTGGCCGGACTCGACCTTGAAAGTTGAGTTGATCAGGTAGTGGGCCGTCACGCCCTGCAGCGGCAGCGCCGCGGCGGTGAAATCATCCAGGCCGTCGGGAACCGGGAGGGCCTTGTCCTCATCGATGAGTGCATATCCGGCGTAGCAGTCAGCGCCCTCGGCCGTGGCCACCCGGTCACCGGGAGCAAACCCGGTGACGGCGCCGCCGACCTCCTCCACGGTGCCCGCGGCCTCGGAGCCGGGCGTGAAGGGGTAGCTGACCTTGTAGACGCCGCTGCGCTTGTAGGTGTCAATGAAGTTCACGCCCGCGGCCGCGACCTTGACCAGCAGCTGGCCGGGCCCGGGAACAGGTCGGGCTGTCTTGTCGAGTTCGAGGACCTGGGGGCCGCCGGCCTGGCGGGCGACGATTGCGTGCATCATGTGGCTCCTTTTCCGGGCGGGGAATTCTGTCCCGGTCCCTGGGTCCATCCTAGGGACACCGGGGGTAACCATGAAGGGGCCTTCCGTAACCAGCCGTCACGTGATGTTTGGGCCGACGTGGCCCGGAGGCGGCGGGTCCTGCGCGGCCTACGGCGGTCCGTCCTTTAGTAGCGGCGGGTTACCGTTGCCATCGGGCATTCGAAGTGGCGGCCCGCGGCGAGTCCGACGTCGTTGAGGTAGCGGACAATGATGGCGTAGGACTGCATCAGCGTGGTTTCCGTGTACGGGACCTGGTGCTTGGCGCAGTACTCGCGGACGATCTTGGCGGCCTGGTGCAGCTGCGGGCGGGCCATGTCCGGGAAGAGGTGGTGTTCGGCCTGGCGGTTGAGGCCGCCGAGCAGGATGTCCATGAAGCGGCCGCCCGAGATGTTCCGGGACGTCAGGACCTGGCGGCTGAAGAAGTCCACCCGGCTGTCCGCCGGCAGCACCGGCATGCCCTTGTGGTTCGGCGCGAAGGACGCGCCCATATAGAAGCCGAACACGGCGAGTTGGACGCCGATGAAGGCGAACGCCATGCCCAGCGGCAGGAAGGTGAACGCGAGGACCGGCAGGAGGCTGAGCCGGACCGCGAGGATCGGGATTTCGACCCAGCGGTGCGTGACCTTGGCCCGGCGGACGATGAATTTCACGGAATCGATCTGCAGTCCCAGGCCCACCAGGAACAGGAGCGGGAAGAAGAACCAGCCCTGCTTGCGGGTCAGGAACGCGAGGCGTCCCTGGCGGTCGGCTACGGCTTCGGGGTGGAAGGCGATGGGGCCGGGCGCGATGTCCGGGTCCTTGGAGATGACGTTCGGGTGGTTGTGGTGCGCGCCGTGCTTCTGCTCCCACCAGGAGTAGCTGATCCCGGCCACGGAGGTGGCGAGCAGGCGTGCTGCCCAGTCGTTGGCACGGCGGGACGCGAAGATCTGCCGGTGCCCGGCCTCGTGGGCGAGGAAACTCAACTGCGTGCAGATGATGCCGAGGGCGGCGGCGATCAGGAGCTGGAACCAGCTGTCACCGATCAGCGCGAACCCGAACCAGGTGGCGGCCATCAGGAGCACCAGGCTGGCGAACACTGTGATGTAGAACCCGACGCGCCGTTCGAGGAGGCCGGCCGTCTTCACGCTCTTGAGGAGTTCCGAATAGCTCAGGACGACGGCGTTGGGCTGCCGGACCCGCGATGGCGGCCGCGCCGGCGTTTCGGCGGGAAGGGTGGAAGTGGCGGTCATAGGGCGCTTGCCTCGTCACGGTTACGGGCAACGCTGCAGCTGACATTCGCAGCTGCACGGTCTGGATCACCCTTTACCAAGCATACGCCCCCGGGTTTCCGCGGCGGGCCGTTCGGGAGCTTTGGACACACGCCCATCGATGCATAAATATCGGCATCTATGCATACTCTTGCTGTATAGTCGTGCTTATGACTATTTCTGTTGCCGTTTCCGGGGCTAGCGGCTATGCCGGCGGCGAGGTCCTGCGGCTCCTCGCCGGTCATCCCGACGTCACCATCGGCGCCATCACGGCCCACAGCAACGCCGGTTCCAGACTAGGGGAATTGCAGCCGCATCTCCATGGCCTCGCGGACCGGATTCTCGAAGACACCACCGTGGATAACCTGGCCGGGCACGACGTCGTGTTCCTGGCGCTTCCGCACGGGGCATCCGGGGAGATCGCGGCGCAGCTGCCCGCCGGGACCCTGGTCATCGACGCCGGCGCGGACCACCGACTCGAGGACCCGGAGGCCTGGGAGAAGTTCTACGGGTCGGCCCACGCCGGAACCTGGCCCTACGGACTCCCGGAACTGCCCGGCCAGCGAGATGCCCTCCGCGGCGCCACCCGGATCGCCGTCCCCGGCTGCTACCCGACCTCGGCCCTGCTGGCCCTCACTCCCGGCTTCAGCAACCAGTTGCTGGAGGGCGACGACGTCGTGATCGTCTCCGCCTCCGGCACCTCAGGGGCCGGCAAGGCTGCCAAGGTCAACCTGATCGGCGCCGAAGTCATGGGCTCCATGAGCCCCTACGGGGTCGGCGGGGGACACCGGCACACCCCCGAGATCGAACAGGGACTCTCCAAGGCGCTGGGGTCCCCGGTCACCGTCTCCTTCACGCCCACGCTGGCACCGATGAGCCGCGGCATCCTCACCACGGCGACCGCCAGGGTCCGGCAGCAGCCAGGCCGCAGTGTCACTGCCGCAGACCTGCGTGCCGCCTGGGCCGAAGCCTACGACGACGAACCGTTCGTGCACCTGCTCCCCGAGGGGCAGTGGCCCTCCACGAAATCGGTCCAGGGATCGAACCACACGGTCATGCAGCTCGCCTTTGATGAGCACACCGGCCGCGTGATCGTGTGCTGTGCCATCGACAACCTCACCAAGGGGACCGCCGGCGGGGCCGTGCAGTCCATGAACCTAGCCCTCGGCCTGGCGGAAACCGCCGGCCTCAACCTCCAGGGAGTCGCACCGTGAGCATCACCGCACCGCAGGGATTCCGCGCCGCCGGCGTGACGGCCGGGCTCAAGGCTTCCGGCAAGCCGGATGTGGCCCTCGTGGTCAACGACGGCCCGTCCAAGGCCGCCGCGGCGGTCTTCACGTCCAACCGCGTCGCAGCGGCCCCCGTGCACTGGTCCCGCGAAGTGGTCAAGGACGGCCGCGTGGATGCCGTGATCCTCAACTCCGGCGGCGCCAACGCCTGCACCGGGCCCCAGGGGTTCCAGAACACGCACACCACTGCGGAGAAGACCGCCGAGGTCCTCGGCGTCTCCGCCACCGACGTCGTGGTCTGCTCCACCGGACTGATTGGCGAGCAGCTCCCCATGGAGAAAATCCTGGCCGGGATCGGTTCCGCCACCGCGGCCCTGGCCGCGGACGGCGGCCCCGCGGCGGCCACCGCGATCATGACCACGGATTCGGTGTCCAAGCAGGCCGTCTTCACCGGCACGGCCGCGGACGGCACGCAGTTCACCATCGGCGGCATGGCCAAGGGCGCCGGCATGCTGGCCCCGGGCCTGGCCACCATGCTGGTGGTCCTCACCACGGACGCCGACGTCCCGCCGGACGTGCTCGACGCCGAACTCCGCAACGCCACGCGGCTCACCTTCGACCGGGCGGACTCGGACGGCTGCATGTCCACCAACGACACCGTGGTGCTGCTCGCCTCCGGCGCCTCCGGTGCCGCGCCGTCCGCCGCCGACTTCGGCGCCGGCCTGACCCAGGTCTGCGCCGAGCTGGCCCGGAAACTGATCGGCGACGCCGAGGGCGCCAGCCACGACATCGCGATCCGGACGTTCAACGCCGCGAGCGAGCGGGACGCAGAAGTCGTCAGCCGCGCCGTCGCCCGCTCCAACCTGTTCAAGACCGCGATTTTCGGCAAGGACCCCAACTGGGGCCGCGTGCTGTCCGCCGTCGGCACCACCGACGCGGCCTTCGAACCGGACCATCTGAACGTGTCCATGAACGGTGTGCAGATCTGCCGCAACGGCAGCATCGGCGATGACCGGAACCTCGTGGACCTCGAACCGCGCGAGGTCCTGGTCGAAATCGACCTGCAGGCCGGTACAGCCGAGGCCACGATCCTCACCAACGACCTCACCCACGACTACGTCCACGAAAACAGCGCCTACTCCAGCTAATCCCCCCCGGAGGGATGAACAGTAGGGACGAACAGAGGACGAACAGCATGAACACCCAGACCCGCGAGACCACCTCCCAGTCCGACGCCCGGGACAAAGCCGCCACGCTGATCGAGGCGCTGCCCTGGATCCAGCGCTTTGCCGGCAGCACCATGGTGATCAAGTACGGCGGCAATGCCATGGTCAATGACGAGCTCCGCCGCGCCTTCGCCGAGGACGTCGTGTTCCTGCACCACGTCGGCATCCACCCCGTGGTGGTGCATGGCGGCGGCCCGCAGATCAACGCCATGCTCAGCCGGCTCGGGATCGAATCCGAATTCAAGGGCGGGCTGCGCGTCACCACCCCCGAGGCCATGGATGTGGTCCGGATGGTCCTCACCGGCCAGGTGGGACGCGAACTCGTGGGCCTGATCAACTCCCACGGCCCGTACGCCGTCGGGATGTCCGGCGAAGACGGCGGCCTGCTCCGCGCCGTCCGCACCGGCACCGTGGTGGACGGCGAAGAGGTGGACCTCGGCCTGGTGGGCGAGGTGGTCGGGGTGAACCCGGAAGGGATTGTGGACATCCTCGCGGCCGGCAGGATTCCCGTGATCTCCACCGTCGCCCCCGAGATCCACGACGACGGATCCACCACCGGGCAGGTACTTAATGTGAACGCGGACACCGCGGCGGCCGCGGTGGCGTCGGCCCTGGGTGCCTCCAAGCTGGTCATCCTGACCGATGTCGAGGGCCTCTACGCCAACTGGCCGGACAGGTCATCGCTCATTTCGTCGCTGACGGCGTCGGAGCTGCGCGAGATGCTGCCGCGCCTCGAGTCCGGCATGATCCCCAAGATGGCGGCGTGCCTGAAGGCCATTGACGACGGCGTCGAGCGCGCCCACATCGTGGACGGCCGCCTGCCGCACTCGATGCTCCTGGAAACCTTTACGACCGCCGGCATCGGCACCCAGGTCGTCCCCGACGAGGAAGTGAACGCATGAACGAAACTGTAGGCGTGAGTCCGACCGGCGATGGGGCCCCCGCCCGTCCCCAGTCTCACCCCGTCCTCGCAAGCTCGGGCGGGGACCCCGGAGACAGTGGCCCCTTCGCGGTGCCCGACCACACCCGGGCCCCCATCGCCGGCTCGGCCCCGACAGCTTCCGTTATGACTGGGAAGAGCAGTGGCGCGCAGTGGCTGTCCCGCTACTCGTCCTCCCTGCTGGGCGTCTTCGGCACCCCGCAGCGGGTCCTGGTCCGCGGCGCCGGCTGCCTCGTGTGGGACGCCGACGGCAAGGAATACCTGGACCTGCTCGGCGGCATCGCGGTGAACGCCCTCGGCCACGCCCACCCGTTCGTGACCTCGGTGATCTCCAGCCAGCTGGCCACCCTGGGCCACGTCTCGAACTTCTTCACGAGCCCCACCCAGATCGCCCTGGCCGAGAAGCTGCTGGAACTGTCCAAGGCCCCGGCAGGCTCCAAGGTGTTCTTCGCCAACTCCGGCACCGAAGCCGTCGAGGCGGCCCTCAAACTGGCGCGCCGTAACAGTGGCGCGAGCCAGTCCGCGGCCGCGGAGAATACTGTCGCGGAAAAAACAGCGAAGCCGCGCACCAAGATCATCGCGCTCGAAGGCGCCTTCCACGGGCGCACCATGGGCGCCCTCGCGCTGACCTCCAAGGAGGCCTACCGGGCGCCGTTCGCGCCGCTGCCCGGCGGCGTCGTGCATGTCCCGTTTGGTGACATCGAGGCCCTCCGCGCCGCCATTGATGAGACCACTGCCGCCGTCTTCCTCGAACCGATCCAAGGCGAGGCCGGCGTCCGGCCGCTGCCTGCCGGCTACCTCAAGGCGGCCCGCGAGGCCACAAGCGCGGCCGGCGCCCTGCTGATCCTCGACGAGGTCCAGACCGGCATCGGCCGCACCGGCAAGTGGCTGGCCAGCGAGGACGCCGGAATCGTGCCCGACGCCGTGACCCTCGCCAAGGGCCTGGGCGGCGGCTTCCCGGTCGGCGCTCTCGTCACGTTCGGCCCGGAAACGTCTGCCCTGCTGACCGCCGGCCAGCACGGGACGACATTCGGCGGCAACCCGGTGGCCACCGCCGCCGCCCTCGCCACCCTGCACGTCCTGGAAAACCAGGACATCCTGGCCCACGTCCGAAACCTGGGGGAGCATCTGCGCGCCGGCCTCGCCGGAATCGCCGGCGTGACAGAGGTCCGCGGCGAGGGGCTGCTGATCGGCTTCGACCTCGACGCCGACGTCGCCCCGGGCGTCGTGGCCGCCGGCCTCGACGCCGGGTTCATCGTCAACAGCCCGGGCCCGCGCACCATCCGGCTGGCGCCCCCGCTGATCCTGACCACCGAGCAGGCAGACCTTTTCCTGGCCGCCCTGCCGGCACTGCTCGAGACCGCCAAGACCAACGCTGCAAAGGACGCCAAGTGACCGCCTCAGTGCCCACCCGCCACTTCCTCAAGGACACGGACCTCAGCCCGGCCGAACAGGCCGAGGTCCTCGAGCTCGCCGTCCGGATGAAGGCCGCGCCCTACAGCGTGCAGCCCTTCGCCGCGGACGGCAACGGCCGCCGGACGGTGGCCGTCATTTTCGACAAGACCTCCACCCGGACCAGGGTCTCCTTCGCCACCGGCATCGCGGACATGGGCGGCAACGCGCTCATCATCAACCCCGGCGAGGCGCAGATCGGGCACAAAGAATCGGTCGAGGACACCGCCAAGGTGCTCGAACGCATGGTCTCCACCATCGTGTGGCGCACCGGCGCGCACGCCGGGCTCGTCGCCATGGCCGAGAACTCCCGCGTTCCGGTCATCAACGCCCTGTGCGATGACTACCACCCCTGCCAGCTCCTGGCCGATCTGCTGACCGTCAAGGAGCACAAGGGCTCGCTCCAGGGCCTGACCATGGCCTACCTGGGCGACTCGGCCAACAACATGGCCAACTCCTACCTGCTGGCCGGCGTGACGGCGGGCATGAATGTCCGCGTCGCCGGACCGGAAGGCTACCTGCCGTCGCCGGAGATCATCGCCGCCGCCGAGGACCGTGCCGCGGAGACCGGCGGCTCGGTGCTGGTGACGGTTGACGCCGCCGAAGCGCTCCTGGGCGCCGACGTCGTCGCGACCGACACGTGGGTGTCCATGGGCCAGGAGGCGGAGAAGGAAGCACGGATGAAGCTGTTCCGCGCCTATTCCGTGGATGCCGAAGCCATGAAGCTCGCGGCGCCGGACGCCGTCGTGCTGCACTGCCTCCCGGCCTACCGGGGCTACGAGATCGCCGCGGACGTCATTGACGGCCCGCAGTCGGTGGTCTGGGACGAGGCCGAAAACCGGCTGCACGCGCAGAAGGCACTCATGGCCTGGCTCATGCACCGCTCCGGTCTGGCAGTGGTTGACGGTCTGGCGCCAGTCGGTGGGCTCGCGCCACTCGATGGGCCGGCACCGGTGGGCGGCCCGGCCTGATGTCCGTCCAGCCAGCCTCTCCTGGGGCCAGCCCGGCCACCAAGACAGCCCGGCAGGCGCGGATCACGGCGATTCTCACGGGCGAATCTGTCCGTTCCCAGGCCGAGCTCGCGGCGCTGCTCGCGGACGACGGCGTCCAGGTCACCCAGGCCACGCTGTCACGCGACCTCGTGGAACTCGGCGCCGTCCGGGTCCGCGGCAAGGACGGCGTGCTGGTCTACGCCGTCCCGGGGGAGGGCGGCGAACGGGCGGCCAAGAGCGGCGTCACCCAGGAAATCCTCGACGCCCGGCTGACCCGGTTGTGTGGGGAACTGCTCGTCACCGCCGAGGCCTCCGCCAACCTCGTGGTGCTTCGGACCCCGCCGGGCGCCGCGAACTTCCTGGCCCTCGCCATCGACCACTCCGTGATGCCCTCGATCCTGGGCACCATCGCTGGGGACGACACCGTCCTGCTTGTCACCCGGGACCCCCTGGGCGGCGCGGACATCGCCGCACGCTTCCTGCAGTTCGCCGAGGAAGCCGGCCAGTAAGCCACACCATGAGCCCTTCACAGGACCGGGCACCCGGGGTGTGTGACAGGCTTGCAACAGACAGATTTTTCCCAGACTTAAAGCATCACCAAACAACTAAGGAGCATTTCCGTGACTGAGCGTATTGTTCTGGCCTACTCCGGTGGCCTGGATACTTCCGTAGCCATCGGCTGGATCGGTGAAGCCACCGGCGCCGAGGTCATCGCCGTGGCGGTCGACGTCGGACAGGGCGGCGAATCGCTGGAGACCATCCGCCAGCGCGCGCTGGGCTGCGGCGCCGTCGAAGCCTACGTCGCCGACGCCAGCGACGAGTTCGCCAACGAGTACTGCGTGCCCACGCTGAAGGCCAACGCCCTCTACCAGGGCCACTACCCGCTGGTCTCGGCCATCTCCCGCCCGGTGATCGTCAAGCACCTGGTCAAGGCCGCCCGCGAATTCGGCGCCACCACCGTCGCCCACGGCTGCACCGGCAAGGGCAACGACCAGGTCCGCTTCGAAGTCGGCATCCAGACCCTCGGCCCGGACCTGAAGTGCATCGCCCCGGTCCGTGACCTCGCCCTGACCCGCGACAAGGCCATCGCCTTCGCCGAGGAAAAGGGACTGCCGATCGAGACCACCAAGAAGAACCCGTACTCGATCGACCAGAACGTCTGGGGCCGCGCCGTCGAAACCGGCTACCTCGAGGACATCTGGAACGCCCCCACCAAGGACATCTACGACTACACCGCCACCCCGGAATTCCCGCCGGCACCGGATGAGGTCACCATCTCCTTCGAGGCCGGCGTCCCGGTCGCGATCGACGGCGTCAAGGTCACCCCGCTGCAGGCCATCAAGGAACTCAACCGCCGCGCCGGCGCCCAGGGCGTGGGCCGGATCGACGTCGTCGAGGACCGCCTCGTGGGCATCAAGTCCCGCGAGATCTACGAGGCACCGGGCGCCATGGCGCTCATCACCGCGCACAAGCACCTCGAAGACATCACGATCGAGCGCGAGCAGGCCCGCTTCAAGGCGACCGTCGGCCAGCGCTGGGCCGAGCTGGTCTACGACGGCCAGTGGTTCTCGCCGCTCAAGCGCTCCCTCGACGCCTTCATCGAGGACACCCAGAAGTACGTCTCCGGTGACATCCGCATGGTGCTGCACGGCGGCCAGGCAATCGTCAACGGACGCCGCTCCGAGACCTCGCTCTACGACTTCGACCTTGCCACGTACGACACCGGCGACACGTTCGACCAGTCGATGGCGCGCGGCTTCATCGAGCTGTGGGGCATGTCCGCCAAGGTTGCCTCCGGCCGCGACATCCGCGTCGCAGGAGAGTAGCCCCTGTGGCTGAGTCGGAAACCACTAAGTCTGAGGCGACAAATACGGGAGCGCTGTGGGGCGGCCGGTTTGCCGGCGGCCCCGCGGACGCCCTCGCCGCGCTGAGCAAGTCCACGCACTTCGACTGGCGGCTGGCCCGCTACGACATCGCCGGGTCCAAGGCGCACGCCCGCGTGCTGCACAAGGCCGGGCTGCTGGACGACGCCGAACTCGACGGCATGCTGGCCGCCCTGACGCAGCTGGATGAGGACGTCGCCTCCGGCGCCTACCTGCCGGCCGAGTCCGATGAGGACGTGCACGGTTCGCTCGAGCGCGGCCTGATCGAACGTGCCGGTACCCAGCTCGGCGGCAAGCTCCGCGCCGGCCGGTCCCGCAACGACCAGGTGGCCACCCTGGGACGGATGTTCCTGCGCGATCACGCCCGGATCATCGCCCGCGGCGTGCTCGCCACGATTGACGCTCTCGTGGACCAGGCCAAGGCGCACCAGGGCGTGGCCATGCCTGGCCGCACCCACCTGCAGCACGCCCAGCCGGTCCTTCTCAGCCACCACCTGCTGGCCCACGCATGGGCGCTGCTGCGCGATGTGCAGCGGCTGGCCGACTGGGACAAGCGCGCCGGGGTTTCGCCCTACGGCTCCGGTGCCCTGGCGGGCTCCTCGCTCGGCCTGGACCCCGAGGCCGTCGCCGCGGACCTCGGCTTCTTCTCGGCGACGCACAACTCGATCGACGGCACCGCCTCCCGCGACGTCTTCGCCGAGTTCGCCTGGATCACGGCCATGATCGGCGTGGACCTGTCCCGGGTCTCGGAGGAAGTGATCCTGTGGGCCACGAAGGAGTTCTCCTTCGTCACCCTGCACGATTCCTACTCCACCGGCTCCTCGATCATGCCGCAGAAGAAGAACCCGGACGTGGCCGAACTCGCTCGCGGCAAGGCCGGCCGGCTGATCGGCAACCTGACCGGGCTGCTGGCCACCCTGAAGGGCCTGCCGCTCGCGTACAACCGCGATCTGCAGGAGGACAAGGAACCGGTCTTCGACGCCGCCGACACCCTGGAGGTCCTGCTCCCGGCAGTTTCCGGGATGATCGCGACGCTGAAGTTCAACACCGAACGGATGGAAGCGCTGGCTCCCCAGGGTTTCGCGCTGGCGACGGACATCGCCGAATGGCTGGTCCGCCAGGGTGTGCCGTTCCGCGAGGCGCACGAGCTCTCCGGCGCCGCGGTCAAGCAGGCCGAAAGCCGCGGCGTCGAGCTCTGGGACCTCACGGACGAGGAATACGCCGCCATCTCGGGGCACCTGACGCCGGAGGTCCGTACAGTCCTGTCCACCGAGGGTTCGCTCAACAGCCGGAACTCGCAGGGCGGCACCGCACCGGCCGCCGTCGAACGCCAGCTGCTGGCCCTCGAGGGCGAGCTCGCCGGCGTGCGGGAGTACGCCGGCTAGCCAGCACACGCGGGGGGCCACGCGGGCAGGGTTCCCTGGCCGAGCTTGCGAGGCTAGGGTGCCGGTGGGGAGTTCCGGCAGCGTCTCGGCCGACGCTCCTGCATTGCCTGCAGGAGCGTCGGCGGATTTCCTGCCAAAAGTGAGGGAGCGTTTGGCGTTTGCCGCCGAAAACTCCCCGCTAGCATTGCGACATGAGCGAATCGTTCCGCCAACTGCTGCGTGCCCTGCCAGACTTCCCGGAAGTGCTCCCGGACTTCGACCCGGCGGCGGCGCCCGCGGACCCCGCGGAGCTGTTCCGGCTGTGGCTGGACGAGGCCCTGGCGGCCGGGGTGCCGCAGCCCAATGCGTGCAGCCTGGCCACCGCCGATGAGCACGGCCGGCCGTCGTCGCGGATGCTGATCCTGAAGGACATCGACGCCGACGGCTGGCACTTCGCCACGTCCCGGAAATCCCGCAAGGGCAAGGAGCTCACGGCCAACCCGCACGCGGCGCTGAACTTCTTCTGGCAACACCAGGGCCGCCAGGTGCGGGTGGCCGGGGACGTCGTGGAGCTGTCCGCGGAAGCCTCGGCCGCCGACTGGCGGGCCCGGCCCGGCGCCGACGACGGCGAAAATGCAGACAATGAAAACACAGACTGGCAGCTCTACGCCATCCGGCCCCGCGAAATAGAATTCTGGCAGGCCCGGCATGACCGCCGGCACATCCGGCACCGCTACGCGCCCCGCTGACCGGGCAACGCTCAGTTAATCCGACTTAATCGGGTGGCTCGGTTTAGGATGGGCGCCATGACCTCAATCACACAAGATAACCTTCGGGCAGAACTGCACCGCGCCGCCGGAGTCGTGGCCGGAATCGCCGCGAAACTGACGGAGCAGGACATCAAAGCGCCGTCGGAACTGCCCGGCTGGAGCCGCGGGCACGTGCTGGCCCACATCTGCGGGATTGCCAACGCGATGGCCCGGCAGCTCGAATTTGCCGCCCGCGGCGAGGGTGTCGAACTCTATGACGGCGGCTTCGAGGGGCGGAACCGCGCCATCGAGATGGCGGCCGGCCACAGCCTCGGGCAGCACCGGGCCGACCTCGACGCAGCGTTGGACCGGGCCCTGCGCGCCTTCGACTCCCTCGACGCGGCCGGCTGGCGTGAGCCCATCACCTACCGGGGAGGAGTCGTGTTCGACGGCGGCCTGGCACTGTGGCGCGAACTCGTCATCCATGCCGCCGACCTCGGCACCGGCCACGGACCGGAAACCTGGAGCCGCCCGTTCTGCGGGCACCTTTTCGATTTCCTCTCCGCGCGGGTACCCGAGGGCCAGCGCTTCGTGCTGCAGCCGCTCGGCCTGCCCGCGGTGGCCATCGGGAGCGGCGGAACATCGACCGTGATCAACGGCATGCTCACGGACATCGCCGCGTGGCTCGCCGGCCGCAACCCCACCCTCGGCAGCCTGCGCGCCACCGCCGCGGCCGACGGCGTCGACCTTCCGAAGCTGCTGCCCTGGCCTGCCGGCGTTCCGGTCAACAACTGAGCCCGCCCGGGCCGGGCGGGCTACGGAATAAGGCTCAGGGCCGTGCCGTCGCGAGGGCTGCTTCGCGTTCCCGGTCCAACAGGCTGCCCTTGACGGCCAGCCCCCAGCGGAAGCCGCCCAGCGTCCCGTCGGTGCGGATGACGCGGTGGCAGGGAACAAACAGGGCCGCCGCATTGAAGGCGCAGGCACTGGCGGCCGCCCGGACGGCCTTGGCGTTGCCGGACAGCTCCGCGTACTCCGTGTAGGTCACCGGGCGCCCCGGCGCGACCGTGCGCAGCACGTCCCAGGCATGGCTGCGGAACGGCCCGGACTTCTGCAGCACCGGCACCCCCATGGCAGGCTCCGGATCGCCGGCATAGAACGCCTCCACGGCCTCGGAGATCTCGCCCAGCCCGGTGACGGTCTCGAATCCGGCCGGAAGCAGGTCAGCGTGGATCTGGCCGGTCAGCTCGCCGGGAACGGCGGTCCAGCCCGACGACAGGACAGCCCCGTCCCGGGCAATGATGGTGAACGGACCGTCCGGGGTGGACATGGTCAACAGCTGGGCTTTCATGGTTTCGCTTCCTTCAGAGTCTGCTTCGGAGTCTGCTTGTGGTTCTGCGTTGGAGCCTGCCTCGGCGGCAGGGACGGCTTGCGCGCCGCGGCCTGGGCAGCCGCTGCTGCGCGCCACAGGTGCATGGTGGCGTAAGAGCGCCAGGGGCTGACCTCACGGAAATCCGGGGCGAGGGTGGCGCCGTCGGGTGTCTCGGCGAGTGAACGGATGCCATTGCGGACCGCGGCGTCGTTGGCCAGGAACACATCCGGCGCGCCGATGACCCGCATCGCGACGTATCCCACGGTCCACGGCCCGACGCCGGCCAGGGGCAGGAGTTTGGCCTCCAGCCCCTGCACGTCATCGCCGTAGCCGAAATCGAGGTCGCCCGAGGCCATCGCCGCCGCGGCGCCCCGGACAGCATCGATGCGCCGCTGCGGGCCGCGGAGAAGTTCGAAGCCGGTCCCGGCGATCTGTGCGGCCGTCGGGAACAGCCGGTGGAGGCCGTCATCGGGCACCAGGCTCGTGCTCCCGGCCGCGGAAAGCTGGACCAGGGCGGTCCGCGCGGCGGCCACGGTGATCTGTTGGCCGATCATCGCCCGGATCAGCAGTTCCTGCGGATCAACGGCGCCGGGCATCCGGATGCCCGGCGTGAGCGCCACCGCGGCGGCCAGCCGGGAGTCGGCCTCGAGGGCGGCATCGATGGCGACCGGATCGGCGTCCAGGTCCAGCAGCCGGCGGACCCTGCTCAACAGGGCGGCCAGATCCCGGAGGTCGACGGCGCCGATGGTCAGCACGAGCGGACGCCCGGCCGTGCCGGCGTCGTAATCCACCCGGAAGCGGGCATCGCCGTGCATCAGCCGCAGGGTCCGGGCGTAGGAAGTGGAGGTACCTTCCTCGATCCCGGGGATGGCGCGGACGGCCAGGAAATCAAAGACGCCCGGGTCGAACGGTTCGCGGTACGGAAGGTTGAGCGTGAGCGCTGTGGTGGCCGCGGGGGAGCGGTGATGCCTGGCTGTGGCCCGGAGCGCGGAAGGCGTCATCGCAAAGACCTCGCCGATGGTCTCGTTGAACTGGCGCACGCTGCTGAATCCGGCGGCGAAGGCGATGTCCGAGACTTTCATGGCGGTGGAGACCAGCAGGGTGCGGGCGGTCTGGGCGCGGCTGGCCCGCGCCAGGGACAGCGGGCCGGCACCGAGTTCGTGGCTGAGGATCCGGTTGAGCTGGCGCGAGGAGTATCCGAGCCGGGCCGCGAGCCCCTCGACGCCGTCGCGGTTGATCACGCCGTCATTGATGAGCCGCATGGCCCGGCCGGCGATATCGGAGCGCACGTTCCAGGCCGGCGTACCCGGCACGGCCTCGGGCAGGCAGCGTTTGCACGCACGGTAGCCGGCGTCGTGCGCCGCGGCGGACGTTTCATAGAACGTGACATTGTCCGCCTTGGGCGTCCGCGCGGGGCACGATGGCCGGCAATAGATGCCGGTGGTCCGGACAGCTGTGTAGAACTGCCCGTCGAATCGGGTGTCCCGGGCATCGATTGCCCGGTAGCGCTGCCAGAAGTCCATCACCCCATCCTGCCAGCTTCGCGGAGCAGCTGCTAGCGGAATTCGGACACGGCCGTCCTCACCTTTGGCGGTGTTTGTTAAAGTCTGAGCATGACTTCCAGCCCGCTTCCTGCCGAGTCCGGCGCGGAGCCCGGCGCGGCCGTGTCCGTCCGCGAACTGCTCTCGGCCGATGCCCGGCACGTGGCGCCGCTGATTCTCGGCGCGGTGCTGACGCACGACGGGCCCGGCGGATCCGTCTCGGTTCGGATTACCGAAGTGGAGGCATACCTGGGCCCGCATGATTCGCACCACCCTGACCCCGGGTCCCACACCTTCCGCGGCCAAACGGCCCGCAACGCCCCGATGTTCGGCCCGGCCGGCCACCTCTACGTGTATTTCACGTACGGGATGCACCATTGCGCCAATATCGTGTGCGGGCCCGAGGGCGTGGCGTCGGCGCTCCTGCTGCGGGCCGGCGAAGTGGTCGCGGGGCATGAACTGGCGAGGGCCAGACGGCCGACGTCGAAATCGGATGTCGACCTCGCGAGCGGGCCTGCCCGGCTGGCCACCGCGCTGGGACTGACGACGGCGGACAGCGGGCGGGATGCCCTCGCGCCGCCGTTCCGGCTGGAACCGGCCGCGCACCCGCCGGAGGGGGTCGCCGCGGGCATCAGCTCCGGTCCGCGCGTCGGCGTCTCCGGCGACGGCGGCAGCCACGAGTACCCCTGGCGGTTCTGGCTCAGCGGCGACCCGACCGTCTCCCGCTACAAGCCGGCAAAGGCGCCAGGCGCCCGCGGCGCGTGAGGTAGCGGGCACTGTGTGCGCCCCGTTCCCGCGCCCTGATGCCGGAGCGTGCGGTGGGGGATGATGGAGCATTATGGGCGAGGGGAAGCGCGGAAAACCGGGCAGCGAGCTCGAGCGGCTCCAGATCTTCGCGGAGCTGGCCGCCGAATACTTCCGCATGGTGGAACTGTTCGCCCCCGACGGCGGGCAGGTCGCGGCGGACTCCGTCGAGGCAGAGCGCCGGCACTGGATTGAGCTCTTCCGCGCGGCCCTGCTGCGCAAATTCATCGTTCCCGAAGAACACGTTTCGCTCAAACTCGTGGTGCGGGCGCTGCGCCTGTGCAACTACTCGGCGAACTCCCGGCTAGCCCAGGGCGCAGCGGAAACGGCCGGGATGTTCACCAACGGGATGATCCGGGACCGCGAGGCGCTGATGGCCGAAATCGCCCTGGCCGACCATGACTTGTTCGAGGACGTCCTCTATGGACGGCTCCTTCACGGTGACGCCGACAGGTTCCGCCGGTCCGGATGGGCCGGGGACTACGCCCGGCTGAGCCGCGTGGCGGCCGGGCGGTTCGACGCCGAGCGCGCGCTCCGAAAAGCGCTGGACATCGTCAACTACGGGCTTGCCAACGGACTCCTGCGCCCGCCGGAACCGGACTCCGTGCCTCCAGATGCCGGGCCGCCCGATGCCGTGCCTCCCGTTCATCCGGACGCCTTGCCGCCACCGGCAGGGGATTAGGGGTTCCAGGTTGCTGCGGAGCTGCCCAGCGAGTAGTCGGCGCCGACGGCGAAGGGGGCGAGCCGGCGCCGCAGGTCCTCGCGCACGTGCGGCCACTCCTGCGAGAGGATCGAGAAGACGGCGGTGTCCGCGCGTCCCCCGCCTGGCGCCGCGCGGTGGCCGCGGAGGACCCCCTCGAATTGTGCGCCGAGCCGTTCGATCGCCGTCGCGCTCCGGGTGTTGCGGGCGTCGCAGCGGAAAGCCACCCGGTCCACTTCCAGTACCTCATAGGCGTAGGCGAGGAGCATGTGCTTGCTCGCCGGATTGACGTGGCTGCCCCAGAATTGCCGCCCGTAGAATGTTCCGCCGATTTCCAGGCGTTGCTGGTCCGGAACGTAGTCGCGGAGGGACGTCGTGCCCAGCAGGGCGCCGGTGCGCCCGTCCGTCACGGCGAACGGGATGGTGGCGGGATCCTCCAGCCGTGACCGGAACAGCGCCGCCAGTTCGAGGGCAGTCGCAGGCATCGGTGCCGCCATGCCTGCCCACATGCCGGCGTCCACAAAATCGAAGAGGCCCGCCGCATGGTGCGGGGCCAGCGGAACCAGCCGAACCCCATGGCCGGAGAGGACGATTTCGTGTCGCATTCGAGCATTCAATCACCGGCGGGATGGACAGGAGCGGCGAATCCGGCACCGACAGCGTGAACATTGGATGGCCGGTGGGTTGCCGCGGGCCGCCGGAACGGGAGGCCCGGGAAGCTTCCGGCTACCAGCCAGTAAGGTGGATGCGTGAATCAAAGCGACCCGAACCAGACGACGACTGCAATGCCGGTGGATGAGCTGATCAAGAGCCTGTGCGCCACCATCCCGGACTATCCCAAACCCGGCGTCAGCTTCAAGGACCTGACCCCGGTCTTCGCCGACGGTGCCGCCTTCGGGGCCGTCGTCGATGCCCTGGTGGGACCTTTCCAGGGCCAGTTCGACGCCGTCGCCGGAGTGGAGGCCCGCGGCTTCCTGCTCGCGGCGGCCGCCGCCTACGCCACCGGGACCGGGGTCATCACGGTCCGCAAGGCCGGCAAGCTTCCGCGCGAGGTGTTCTCCGAGGACTACGCCCTGGAGTACGGCACCGCCACCCTTGAGCTGCACACCACGGACCTGGCGCCGGGGAGCCGGGTGCTGATCCTCGACGACGTGCTCGCCACGGGCGGCACGCTCGGCGCCGCGGCGCGGCTGTTCGAGCGGTGCGGGATCCACGTGGCAGGCATCGGTGTGGTCATGGAACTCGACGATCTTGGCGGCCGCACAGCCCTGACCGGCCACAACGTCCGGTCCCTGCTGCGGATTTAGCGGGCCCGCCGGGCTGGACCATCCGGGCCGTGTCGGTAGAATTCCCTGACGAAGACTGCCTTGGCATCGTTCGGCGACATGCAACAGCCGTGCCGCCGAAATGGCTGTAGAATGGTGGGTCTGTCTTTTTCGATAGGGGAACGTTCGATGCACGACGCTGATTTGGCCCATGAACGCGACTATGTGGCCGGACTTTACGCCCGGCTCGATGAGTTGCGGGCGGAGAAGCGCACCCAGCTGGCCCAGGTGCGCCGGGCCGGTGCCGTGGGCACCATGCAGAACGTTTCCGAACGTGATGCCTTCGCCGCCCTCTACGAGGACCGCCTCGCCCAGCTCGACGCCGTCGATGACCGGCTCGTGTTCGGCCGCCTGGACCTGGATTCCGGGGAGGCCCAGTACATCGGCCGCATCGGCCTGACCACCGAGGACCTGCAGCGGCTCATGGTGGACTGGCGTGCGCCCGAGGCGGGTCATTTCTACCAGGCCACGGCATTCGACCGGCAGGGCGTCCGCCGCCGCCGCCACCTGATCCTGCAGGGCCGCGAGGTCAAGGCAATCGAGGATGACGTGCTCGACGCCGACATGCTCGCCGACAACGATTCGCTCCAGGGCGAGGGTGCCCTGCTGGCTGCCCTGAACTCCAAGCGGACGGGCCGGATGTCAGACATCGTCGGTACCATCCAGTCCGAGCAGGACCGGATCATCCGTTCCTCCATCTCCGGCGCCCTCGTCGTCCAGGGTGGCCCGGGCACGGGCAAGACCGCTGTCGCCCTGCACCGCGCCGCGTACCTGCTCTACACGCACCGGGACCGGCTCAAGAGCGCCGGCGTCCTGCTGGTGGGGCCGACGTCGTCCTTCATGAAGTACATCGAACGCGTGCTGCCCTCGCTCGGCGAGACCGGCGTCGTCATGGCGAGTCTGGGCCGGCTGATGCCCGGCATCACCGCCGTTGCCGAGCCGGACTCCGCCGTCGCCGCCATCAAGGGCCGGCTCGACATGGCCGAGGTGGTCGCCAACGCCGTGGCCAACCGGCAGCGCATTCCGGCCGGAAACCGGACCCTTGAGGTGGACGGCCGCAAACTGGTCCTCACGCCCAGGCAGGTCCGCCGCGCCAAGGAGAGGGCGCGCGCCACGGGCAAACCGCACAACGAGGCCCGCGTCTCCTTCGTCAAGATCCTGCTCCGCGAATTGACCGAGCAGATGACGGAGCTGGTGGAGGCAGGCAACATCGGCAACAACGCCGACCGCTCCTACCTGGCCGAGGATGTCCGCTCGGCCCGGGATGTCCGGATCGCCCTGAACCTGTGCTGGATGCCGATGACCCCGGAGAAACTCGTGGGGGAGCTGCTCAGCAAGCCGGCCATCCTCGAGGCATGCACCCCGAACCTCAGCCCGGAAGAACGCGCACTGCTGCTCCGTCCGGCCGATTCGCCCTGGACCGAGTCCGACGTTCCGCTGCTGGACGAGGCTGCCGAATTGCTCGGCGAACTTGATGCCGCCGCCGGGCGCGGCCTGGCGCAGCAGGAACAGGACCGGGCCCGCGACCTGGCCAACGCCAAGCAGACCCTGGTCAACATGGAAACCGCCGGCGTGGACGTCCTTGTCACGGCCGAAGACCTGGTGGATCAGAACCAGGAGCGTGAGACGCGGCTGACCGCTGCAGAGCGTGCCACCACGGACCGTTCCTGGGCCTTCGGGCACATTGTGGTGGACGAAGCGCAGGAGCTGTCACCCATGCAGTGGCGGCTGCTGGTCCGACGCTGCCCGCTGAAGTCCTTTACGATCGTGGGCGACATCGCGCAGACCAGTTCTGTTGCCGGCGCCAACTCCTGGCACAGCGCGCTGGGCCCCATGTTCGGCGACCGCTGGCAGCTCGAGGAGCTGACCGTCAACTACCGCACCCCGTCCCAGATCGCCGAGGCCGCCGCCCGCATGGCGACCGCGGCAGGACTGGTGGTTTCGGCGCCCAAGGCCGTGCGGGAAGGGCGATGGTCCCCGGTCATCGACAAAGTCGGCCAGGGCCAGATCGTCAGCAAGCTCGTCGAGGTGCTTCCGGAGGAACTGGACGCCATCGAGGGCGGCCTGCTGGCGGTCATCGCCGACGGCGGCCTTCTCCCTGAGGCCAGCGCGGCACTGCGGGCCGTGTACGGCCACCGGGTCGGGACGGGCGCCGGGAGTTATGCGCAGGACATCGTGGTGATCAGTCCCCGCGAGGCGAAGGGGCTGGAATTCGACGGCGTCGTGGTCCTGGAACCGACGGACATGCTCAATCACGAGCACGGCCGGGTGGGTGACCTGTACGTGGCCATGACCCGGCCCACCCAGCGCCTGCGGCTCATCGCCGCCGCCGGAGTCCCGGCAGGCATCGAGGAGTAGGCCGGGCCGGCAGGCGTCACCTGCGCTGCCGCCCGGTTGATCCTGCTAACTTAGATTCCGTGTCCCAGCTAAATATTCTCGATGCCCAGCAGAACGATCCCAGCTTTGCCAATATCTGGCAGGAGCTGAAATGGCGCGGCCTTGTCCACGTCTCCACGGATGAGGCGGAGCTCGAAAAGCTCCTCGCCGGCGACCCCGTGACGTATTACTGCGGCTTCGATCCGACCGCGCCGAGCCTGCACCTGGGCAACCTGGTCCAGCTGCTGCTCATGCGCCGGATCCAGCTGGCCGGCCACAAGCCGCTCGGACTGGTGGGCGGCTCCACGGGCTTGATCGGTGATCCGCGTCCGACGGCGGAACGCACCCTGAACACCAAGGACACCGTGTCCGAGTGGGTGGGCTACCTTCAGGCCCAGGTCCGTAGGTTCCTGAGCTTCGAGGGCGACAACGCAGCCCGGATGGTCAACAACCTGGACTGGACGGCGCCCCTGAGCGCCATCGACTTCCTGCGCGAGATCGGCAAGCACTACCGTGTCGGCACCATGCTCCGGAAGGACGCCGTCGCCTCCCGCCTCAGTTCCGACGAAGGCATCAGCTACACGGAGTTCAGCTACCAGATCCTGCAGGGCATGGACTACCTGCAGTTGTTCCGCGACTACGGTTGCATGCTGCAGACCGGCGGCTCGGATCAGTGGGGCAACCTCACCAGTGGCACCGAGCTCATCCGCAAGGTTGAGGGCAAACACGTCCACGCCCTGGGAACGCCGCTCATCACCAACTCTGACGGCACCAAGTTCGGCAAGAGCGAGGGCAACGCGATCTGGCTGGATCCAACCATGTGCAGCCCTTACGCGTTCTACCAGTTCTGGCTCAACACGGCGGACGCCGACGTCGCGGACCGACTCAAAGTGTTCACCTTCCTGAGCCGCGCCGAGATTGAGGAACTGGAGCTCGCGATCGCCGAACGGCCCTTCGCCCGCGAGGGCCAGCGAAAGCTGGCCTACGAGGTGACTTCGCTCGTCCATGGCGTGGACGCCACCGAGAAGGTCATTGCGGCTTCCGCCGCGGTGTTCGGCAACGGCGACCTCTCCGTACTGGACGAAGCGACACTGAAGGCGGCGACCTCCGAGCTGCCCTCCGCCACGGTTGACGCCGGCGCCCTGGGCATCATCGAGCTGCTGGTCGCCTCCGGTCTGTCTGAGAGCAAGTCCGCCGCACGCCGCACTGTGGGGGAGGGCGGCGCCTACGTCAACAATGCGAAGGTGTCTGACCCCGACGCCGTCATTGCGGCCAGCGAGTTGCTGCACGGGCGCTACCTGCTTCTGCGCCGGGGCAAGAAGAACCTGGCAACGGTGGAAGTCGCCGCGTCCTGACCAGTACGGGATCCTGACCAGTACCGGATCCTGACCGGTAGCGAAAACGCACCTGCACGCTCCTTCCCGGCCGATTTGCACGGCCGGGGAGGAGCGTGTATTGTTTTCTGAGTTGCCGCCGTTGAGTGGCGACAAACCCCCACAAATGAGAAGCAATTCTTCATGCGCCAGGCGCACATAATGAAAATTGCTTCAATTATGCTGGGCGGATTCGCTCCACAAAGCGAAATTCCGATGAAAATCGCGAATTTGCAAAGTGGAAATGAATGAAATAAGCTGTAAACATCGCAGCGAAGAAAAGCGAAACTAAAGAATTCATCGAAATGATGTGTTTCGGCAAGTATTCGAATGTGTCTGTTGTTTGAGAACTCAATAGTGTGCCAAGTTTGTTGATACCAATTTATTGTATTGAATTGGTTGAATTTGCCGGGCCCGCCACCCCGTGGTGTGGTCTGGTGTTATTTGGCTGGTTTCAAATTTTGTGCAGCGTGTGCATCCCGTTTTCCCGGGGGCGCATGTTGTGTCTGTTTTACTTCAACGGAGAGTTTGATCCTGGCTCAGGATGAACGCTGGCGGCGTGCTTAACACATGCAAGTCGAACGATGATCCGGTGCTTGCACCGGGGATTAGTGGCGAACGGGTGAGTAACACGTGAGTAACCTGCCCTTAACTCTGGGATAAGCCTGGGAAACTGGGTCTAATACCGGATATGACTCCTCATCGCATGGTGGGGGGTGGAAAGCTTTATTGTGGTTTTGGATGGACTCGCGGCCTATCAGCTTGTTGGTGAGGTAATGGCTCACCAAGGCGACGACGGGTAGCCGGCCTGAGAGGGTGACCGGCCACACTGGGACTGAGACACGGCCCAGACTCCTACGGGAGGCAGCAGTGGGGAATATTGCACAATGGGCGCAAGCCTGATGCAGCGACGCCGCGTGAGGGATGACGGCCTTCGGGTTGTAAACCTCTTTCAGTAGGGAAGAAGCGAAAGTGACGGTACCTGCAGAAGAAGCGCCGGCTAACTACGTGCCAGCAGCCGCGGTAATACGTAGGGCGCAAGCGTTATCCGGAATTATTGGGCGTAAAGAGCTCGTAGGCGGTTTGTCGCGTCTGCCGTGAAAGTCCGGGGCTCAACTCCGGATCTGCGGTGGGTACGGGCAGACTAGAGTGATGTAGGGGAGACTGGAATTCCTGGTGTAGCGGTGAAATGCGCAGATATCAGGAGGAACACCGATGGCGAAGGCAGGTCTCTGGGCATTAACTGACGCTGAGGAGCGAAAGCATGGGGAGCGAACAGGATTAGATACCCTGGTAGTCCATGCCGTAAACGTTGGGCACTAGGTGTGGGGGACATTCCACGTTTTCCGCGCCGTAGCTAACGCATTAAGTGCCCCGCCTGGGGAGTACGGCCGCAAGGCTAAAACTCAAAGGAATTGACGGGGGCCCGCACAAGCGGCGGAGCATGCGGATTAATTCGATGCAACGCGAAGAACCTTACCAAGGCTTGACATGGGCCGGACCGGGCTGGAAACAGTCCTTCCCCTTTGGGGCCGGTTCACAGGTGGTGCATGGTTGTCGTCAGCTCGTGTCGTGAGATGTTGGGTTAAGTCCCGCAACGAGCGCAACCCTCGTTCCATGTTGCCAGCGCGTAATGGCGGGGACTCATGGGAGACTGCCGGGGTCAACTCGGAGGAAGGTGGGGACGACGTCAAATCATCATGCCCCTTATGTCTTGGGCTTCACGCATGCTACAATGGCCGGTACAAAGGGTTGCGATACTGTGAGGTGGAGCTAATCCCAAAAAGCCGGTCTCAGTTCGGATTGGGGTCTGCAACTCGACCCCATGAAGTCGGAGTCGCTAGTAATCGCAGATCAGCAACGCTGCGGTGAATACGTTCCCGGGCCTTGTACACACCGCCCGTCAAGTCACGAAAGTTGGTAACACCCGAAGCCGGTGGCCTAACCCCTTGTGGGAGGGAGCTGTCGAAGGTGGGACTGGCGATTGGGACTAAGTCGTAACAAGGTAGCCGTACCGGAAGGTGCGGCTGGATCACCTCCTTTCTAAGGAGCACCTACAACTTTCTCTGCCCCGTGTATGCGGGTGTGGTGGGGTTGTCAGGAGTACGCCCGTTGCGCAGACGCTAGTTCTGCGGCGGGTGCTCACGGGTGGAATATCAACAAATAGCGGCCGCCGGTTCTTCGCCGGCACCCAGTACGGTCCCCTGTGCTTCCCTTGGAAGCGCGGTGGTCCTGGAACGGTGCGGGAGAGGGGATGGGCGGTTTAGTGTTTGGCACACTGTTGGGTCCTGAGACAACAGGACCATGGCCTGCGGGTTCCCTTACGGGGGAGCCTGGGGGGTGTGGGGCTGGTTTGTTTCTGGTTTCCTGGCTGCACCGATCACACGGTTGTTCCCTTTTGTGGGGCGTGTGTGGGGTGTGTGGTACGGGGTTGTTGTTTGAGAACTACATAGTGGACGCGAGCATCTTTTATAAGAAGCAATTTCCAAGAATATGAACCTGGATCTGTCGCTGTTGCCTTTTGGGGTGATGGTGGTGGTTTCTGTGGTTCTCTCGAAAATTACTCCTTGATCTTTTGTGGTCAAGTTTTTAAGAGCACACGGTGGATGCCTTGGCATTAGGAGCCGAAGAAGGACGTAGGAATCTGCGATAAGCCTGGGGGAGTCGATAACCGGACTGTGATCCCAGGGTGTCCGAATGGGGAAACCCCGCCAGGGGCGCGAGCTGCCTGGTGACCCGCATCTGAACACATAGGGTGCGTGGAGGGAACGCGGGGAAGTGAAACATCTCAGTACCCGCAGGAAGAGAAAACAATAGTGATTCCGTCAGTAGTGGCGAGCGAACGCGGATCAGGCTAAACCGTTCCATGTGTGATAGCCGGCGGGCGTTGCATGGTCGGGGTTGTGGGACTTCCCACTCCAGCTCTGCCGGGCTGGGAAGGTGAGAGTGCAGGCATAGGTGAACGGTCTTGAAAGGCCGGCCGTAGAGGGTGTGAGCCCCGTAACCGAAATGTTGTGCACCGCCTGGTGAAGTATCCCAAGTAGCACGGGGCCCGAGAAATCCCGTGCGAATCTGTCAGGACCACCTGATAAGCCTAAATACTCCCTAATGACCGATAGCGGACCAGTACCGTGAGGGAAAGGTGAAAAGTACCCCGGGAGGGGAGTGAAACAGTACCTGAAACCGTGTGCTTACAATCCGTCGGAGCCTCCGCGAGCGATCGTGTTGGGGTGACGGCGTGCCTTTTGAAGAATGAGCCTGCGAGTTAGTGTTACGTCGCGAGGTTAACCCGTGTGGGGAAGCCGTAGCGAAAGCGAGTCTGAATAGGGCGTTGCAGTGGCGTGATCTAGACCCGAAGCGAAGTGATCTACCCATGGCCAGGTTGAAGCGACGGTAAGACGTCGTGGAGGACCGAACCCACTTCAGTTGAAAATGGAGGGGATGAGCTGTGGGTAGGGGTGAAAGGCCAATCAAACTTCGTGATAGCTGGTTCTCCCCGAAATGCATTTAGGTGCAGCGTTGCGTGTTTCTTACCGGAGGTAGAGCTACTGGATGGCTAATGGGCCCTACAAGGTTACTGACGTCAGCCAAACTCCGAATGCCGGTAAGTGAGAGCGCAGCAGTGAGACTGTGGGGGATAAGCTTCATAGTCGAGAGGGAAACAGCCCAGACCACCAACTAAGGCCCCTAAGCGTGTGCTAAGTGGGAAAGGATGTGGAGTTGCGAAGACAACCAGGAGGTTGGCTTAGAAGCAGCCATCCTTAAAAGAGTGCGTAATAGCTCACTGGTCAAGTGATTCCGCGCCGACAATGTAGCGGGGCTCAAGTACACCGCCGAAGTTGTGGATTTCAGACAATAGCCAAGC
>NZ_JBFTZL010000033.1:0-26799 GCF_056406825.1 Arthrobacter sp. P1_A5
TCGTTGGACAGCGGCACCTTCTCCGGCAGCCAGAAGTTGTTGACCAGACGGTTCCAGACATCCACGTCCTTGTCATCCTGGATACGGTTCCAGTTGATCGCCTCGACGTGGCTCAGCAGCTTGACCTTTTCGGTCATGTCATCCCCTAAATGTTGGGTTTAGTTCTTAGTTAAAGCGTACGACGGCGGGCGGGCGCCCGCCGTCGTACTGTCACGATTTAGTTGAAGCTACAGCATGCAGCTGACGCAGCCCTCTACCTCGGTCCCTTCCAGCGCGAGCTGGCGGAGACGGATGTAGTAGATGGTCTTGATGCCCTTCTTCCAGGCATAGATCTGGGCCTTGTTGATATCGCGCGTGGTGGCGGTGTCCTTGAAGAACAGCGTCAGGGACAAGCCCTGGTCCACGTGCTGCGTGGCGGCGGCGTAGGTGTCAATGACCTTCTCGTAGCCGATCTCGTACGCGTCCTGGTAGTACTCCAGGTTGTCGTTCGTCAGGTAGGGCGCCGGGTAGTACACACGGCCCAGCTTGCCTTCCTTGCGGATCTCGATCTTGGACGCCACCGGGTGGATCGAGGAGGTGGAGTTGTTGATGTAGGAGATCGAGCCGGTGGGCGGCACRGCCTGCAGGTTCTGGTTGTATATGCCGTGCTCCATGACGGAGGCCTTCAGCTCGCGCCAGTCATCCTGGGTGGGGATGTGGATGTTCTTGAACAGCTCGGCGACCTTCTCGGTCTGCGGGACCCATTCCTGCTCGGTGTACTTGTCGAAGAACTCGCCGGAGGCGTACTTGGACTTCTCGAAGCCGCCGAAGGTCTGGCCGGTCTGGATGGCCAGCAGGTTGGAGGCGCGGACCGCGTGGAACACCACCGAGTAGAAGTAGATGTTGGTGAAGTCCAGGCCCTCTTCGGAACCGTAGTGGACCCGCTCGCGGGCCAGGTAGCCGTGCAGGTTCATCTGGCCGAGACCGATCGCGTGGCTCTGGTCGTTGCCGCGGGCAATCGAGGGCACCGAGGTGATGTTGGACATGTCCGAGACTGCCGAGAGGGACCGGATGGCCGTCTCGATGGTCAGGCCGAAGTCCGGCGAGTCCATGGTCTTGGCGATGTTCAGCGAACCCAGGTTGCAGGAGATRTCCTTGCCGGTCTGGTCGTAGGACAGGTCATCGTGGTACGTGGTGGGCTGCGAGACCTGGAGGATCTCGGAGCACAGGTTGGACATGATGATCTTGCCGTCGATCGGGTTTTCCCGGTTCACGGTGTCCTCGAACATGATGTACGGGTAGCCGGATTCGAACTGGATCTCGGCGAGGGTCTGGAAGAACTCGCGCGCCTTGATCTTGGTCTTCTTGATCCGGGAATCGTCCACCATCTCGTAGTACTTCTCGGTGACCGAGACGTCGGAGAACGGCATGCCGTAGACCTTTTCGACGTCGTACGGGGAGAACAGGTACATGTCCTCGTCACGCTTGGCGAGCTCGAAGGTGATGTCCGGGATGACGACGCCGAGCGAGAGGGTCTTGATGCGGATCTTCTCGTCCGCGTTCTCGCGCTTGGTGTCCAGGAAGCGGTAGATGTCCGGGTGGTGCGCGTGCAGGTACACCGCACCGGCACCCTGGCGGGCACCGAGCTGGTTGGCGTAGGAGAAGCTGTCCTCGAGGAGCTTCATCACGGGGATGACGCCGGAGGACTGGTTCTCGATCTGCTTGATCGGCGCGCCGACCTCGCGGATGTTGGTCAGCGCGAAGGCCACGCCGCCGCCGCGCTTGGACAGCTGCAGCGCGGAGTTGATGGACCGGCCGATCGACTCCATGTTGTCTTCGATGCGGAGCAGGAAGCAGGAGACCAACTCTCCGCGCTGGCGCTTGCCGGCGTTCAGGAACGTCGGGGTGGCCGGCTGGAAGCGGCCTTCGATGATCTCGTCCACCATCTGGGTGGCGAGCTTCTCGTCGCCGCGGGCCAGGTGCAGGGCCACCATGCAGACGCGGTCCTCGTAGCGCTCCAGGAAGCGCTTTCCGTCGAACGTCTTCAGCGTGTAGGAGGTGTAGAACTTGAACGCGCCGAGGAAGGTCTCAAAGCGGAACTTCTTCTTGTACGCGCGGTTGTAGAGCTCGCGGATGAAGTTCATCGTGTACTGGTCGAGGGTTTCGCGCTCGTAGTACTCGTTCTTGACGAGGTAATCGAGCTTTTCCTCGAGGTCGTGGAAAAACACGGTGTTGTTGTTCACGTGCTGCAGGAAGTACTGGTGCGCGGCCTCGCGGTCGGCCTCGAACTGGATCTCCCCGTTGGGGCCGTAGAGGTTCAGCATGGCGTTCAGCTCGTGGTAGCCCAGGCCCTTGTACGCGGCCGGCATCTCGTGCTTCTTCTCAACAGCGGCGGTACCGGTGCCCGTGTGCAGGCCTGCGCCTTCAGTTACTGCTTTGTCTGCGACAGTCGTGTCCAAAACTCTTCCAATCCTTGTTGTACGCGGTTGACGTCTTCCGGCGTCCCCATGAGTTCGAAGCGATATAGGTGCGGGACCTTGCACTTGGCGGCGATGATGTCCCCTGCCATGCAGTAGTTGTCCCCGAAATTGGTGTTTCCCGCGCCGATTACTCCGCGGATCAGCTTCCGGTTGCCCGGATCGTTCAAGAACCTGATGACCTGCTTTGGAACAGATCCCTCTCCCCCCGTGCCGCCATAGGTCGGGAGCAACAAAACGTAGGGCTCCCGAGCCACCAGCGGAGCGTCCCTTGGGTAAAGGGGGATCCTGGTGGCGTCCACGCCCAGCTTCGCAACGAAGCGTGCGGTGTTTTCGGAGGTGGAGGAAAAGTAGATGAGCCGGCAGTGCGTTGTGGTGGCCGGTGCTGCCTTGCTGACCGCTTCCCCGCCGTCAGCCGTGGCAGCCACCCGATCTTCAGTTGTTACAGCCACGGTGGTCACCTCATCTACCGTGAATTCTTACCTGGTAGCGGCGTCCTGGGCTTTTCAGGCGACAGGGCGTTTCAGGCTACAGCGACGGCGGCAGCCTGCGCCAGTTCTTCGATCTTGTCCGGGCGGAAACCTGACCAGTGGTCCTGGTCGGTGACGACAACGGGAGCCTGCATGTAGCCCAGGGACTTCAGGCGCTCAAGGGCTTCCGCGTCCTGGGAAATGTCGACGCTCTGGTAGGCGATGCCCTTCTTGTCCAGCGCGCGGTAGGTCGCGTTGCACTGAACGCAGGCCGGCTTCGTGTAAACCGTAACGGTCATGGTCCTGTCCCCTTTGTTGAAGTCTTCTGTGGAGCGCAATCCCGGCTCCGGATGTCCCGCGCTGATTCTCTGCTGGAACTGTATGTCGATACTACATGTAGTGCAAGAGTCTCATGTGGACCCCAAGATGATGTATTACAAGTATGTCATTTAACCCACCTTTAATCCACAGGAGGGGGCCCGCCAAATGTCCGGATTTTCGCCATTTTGGCGGACGAAATCCACACCCTGTGGAGTAGTTAGCCACATTAATCACGCCCGCGTGTCGCACCGCAGACGGCGTGTCGCGCGCCGCCGCGGGGACCCGGATCGGTGGCGCCGGCCACTACATCTGGTGTCCGGGCACACGAAAGAGGCGGGCACCGTGGTGCCCGCCTCAAGCGATTCGTGATTGTTCTAACACCGGCGCTAGGAGGCGGAGTCGAGCACGATCTGCTGCACGTCGAGGTAGCCCGTTTCAAACCCGGCCCGGCAGTAGCAGAGGTAGAACAGCCACATCCGCTGGAAGACCGCGTCGAAGCCCATGGCCCCCACCTCGTCTTCGCGGGCCATGAACCGTTCCTCCCAGAGCCGCAGGGTCTGGGCGTAATGCTCGCCCATGGCGAGGCGTTCGCGGACGCGCAGTCCGGTCTGCTTCGCGGTGATGTCCTCGATGGCGCGGACGGACGGAATGACCCCGCCCGGGAAGATGTACTTGTGCACCCAGGTGTAGCTGGTGCGGGTGGCCATGAGCCGGTCGTGGGCGATCGTGATGGCCTGGATGGCMACCTTGCCACCCGGGGCCAGGACCCGCTCGATAGTCTGGAAGTAGGTGGCCCAGTATTCGAAGCCGACTGCCTCGATCATTTCGACCGAGACGACGGCGTCGTACTCGCCCTCCACGGCGCGGTAGTCCTTGAGCTCGATTGTGACGGCGTCGGCGTAGCCGGCCTCGGCCACGCGCTGGCGGGCCAGTTCCTGCTGCTCGCTGGAGAGCGTCACGGAGTAGACGGTGGCGCCGCGGGCGGCGGCGCGCAGGGCGAGCTCTCCCCAGCCGGTGCCGATTTCCAGGACCCGGGTGCCTTCCTTCACGCCGGCCTTGTCCAGCAACCGGTCAATCTTGGCCTGCTGCGCGGCGGCCAGCCCGCCCCAGGCCACGTGCCGCAGGGCGTCGCCGCTTTCCGGGAAGAGGGCGCTGGAGTACGTCATGGTGCTGTCCAGGAACGAGGCGAAGAGCTCGTTGGAGAGGTCGTAGTGCCGGGAGATGTTGGAGCGGGTGTTCTTCTCCGTGTTCCGTTCCCTGCGCGGCTGGCGCGGCAGGTACAGCCCGCGCAGCTTCTGCAGCGGCTCGGGAACGAGCGTGCCGACGCGGGAGGCAAACACCTCCATGACGGCGGTGAGGTCATCGGCGTCCCAGTCGCCGGCCATGAAGGACTCGCCCAGGCCGATCAGGCCGCCGTCGCCGAGGCGGGTGGCGAAGGATTCGGGCCGGTTGATGGTCATGACGGGGTAGCCGGCGGCAGCCTCGTCAGAGGCGGTGCCGGCGGGTACCTGGTCGGAGGGAGCCGTGCCCAGTGCTGCTTTGCCCAATACTGTGCCGTCCGGGTACCGGACTTCCAGCGGCAGCCTGCGCACGGCCGCCTTGAAGATGGCGTCCGCAGCGCGTCCGGCCACACGGGCCTTGAGGCTCGAGGGCACCGTGGCGATGCTGGGCCAGATGGCGGCGTCGATGGTGGCAGGAGGCTGGGGAACGGTGTACGGCACCCTGCCGGTGACGAGCCCGCTGTTGACGGCGCTGCCGTTTACTGCGCTGCCGTGCGTGGTGCCCTGAGCCCGTCCCGTACCGGATCCGGTCGCTTCGGTCATTGTCACTGAACTGCCTCCTGTGAAGGGTGGTGTGGTTTTTTGATGATGGGCAGGCGGCGCGCCCACAGTTTGATGCCCTGCCAGCGGATCTGCGCCGCGACACGCAGCGGGGCCGCGGGTACGGCGAGCGCCGCGGACACGATGTTCCGCACGCCCGCTTCGTGCCGGACGCCGTCCATGGTGGCGATGAAGGGCTGCTGTCCCTCCCGTTCCAGGACGATCGACACGGCGAGCCGTTCGCCGGGTTCGGGGAGCTTCATGCGGTACTCGCCGTCGACGTCGTTGAACGGCGAGACGTAAAACGCCTTCGGGACGCTCGCCCTGCCCGTGGCGTCGGTTTCGAGGAGGTAGCAGTGCCGCTCCCCGTACGTGTTGTGGACCTCGGCGACGACGCAGCGCAGCTCACCGGTGGCACTATGGCACCAGAACACGCTCAGCGGGTTGAACACGTGCCCGAACACCCGGGCACTGGCAAGCATGGTGATACGTCCGCCGTCGAGCTTTATCCCCTGGGTGGCAAGGTAGCTTTCCACGTTGCCGCGCAGGGTGCCGTCCGGATCGCCGAGGTGGTCCTCCACCCGGAATCCCGCCAGCGGCCGCAGCAGGCGCGGCAGCTGCGGGAGATGGTCGACGTCGACATACCAGCTGTAGCTGCGGTAGGTGAACGCGTTGCGCAGCGGAGTCCGCCGCACATGGGCGATGGCAGTGCGGTAGATGGCCGCGCCGTGGAGGGCGGCCGGATGGATGGTGGCCGGCGCGCTCATGGCACCTCCACCGTGGCCGGCTGAGCTGTGGCCGGCTGGACTGCGGCCGGGGCGAGGTCCGGGTCTACGGCCCCTGCGCCGATGTTGACCGTGCCGATGTTAACAGTGTCGCTGTTGACAGGGTCCCAGTCGCGGCCGAGCCGGGCGGCGGCCTTGAGGCCGGACAGGGCGCCGTCCTCATGGAATCCCCAGCCGTGGTACGCGCCGGCGAAGGCCAGCCGCCCGTCGCCGAGTCCGAGGATCCGCTGCTGCGCCGCCAGCGACTCCGGGGTGTACTGCGGGTGCTCGTAGACCATCCGGTCCAGGACCGTGGCGTCGTCGATCAGCTCGGATTCGCCGAGGCTGACGATGTACCGGCCGCCGTCGACGGGTTCCAGCCGTTGCAGCCGCGTCATGTCGTAGCTGACCAGGACCTTGTCCGGCCGGGCGTCGCAGGACGGCAGCCGGTAGTTCCAGGAGGCCTGGGCGTTGGGGCTGGCCGGCAGCACGGCCTCGTCACGGTGGAAGAGCGTCTGGTTCACCGAATACGGCATGCCGCCAAGGGCGGCCCTCTCGGCAGCCGAGGCGTCGGTGAGCATGCGCAGGGCCTGCGCCGGGTGGGTGGCGATGACGACGGCGTCAAAGGTCTCGCGCACGGTCCCGGCACCGAGCGCGGACGTGACGTCGACGCCGTCGGCGTGCCGGTGCACCGTGGTGACCGGGCTGGCGGGCCGGATGTCCGGGAGGGTCGCGGCGACTTTGTCGACGTAGCTGCGCGAGCCGCCGGTGACGGTCCGCCATTGCGGGGAGCCCTTGACGCCGAGCAGGCCGTGGTGGCCCAGGAAGGTGAACAGGTAGCGGGCCGGGTAGGCCAGCGCGGTGGTGGGGTCACAGGACCAAACGGCGCTGACCACGGGGGTCATGAAGTGCGAGATGAAGTAGCTGCTGAACTTCTCCTGGGCCAGGAACTCCCCCAGGGTGAGCTCGTGTCCGGCGGCTGCCGTGCCTATGGCGGGTTCGGCCAGCAGGGCGCGGGCCCGGCGGTGGAACCGGGTGACTTCCAGCAGCATCCGCAGGTAGCGGCCACGCAGCAGGGTCGACGGCCGGGGAATGATCCCGCGCCCCTTGGCCCGTGCGCCGGCGTATTCCAGCCCGCAGCCGTCGCAGCGGACGGACATGCTCATTTCGGAGTCCTGGGTTTCGACGCCGAGCTCGGCGAACAGGCGCAGGAGCGTGGGATACGTCCGCTCGTTGTGGACGATGAAGCCGGTATCCACACCCAGCGTGGGTCCGTTCTGCTGCGTCACATCGTGGGTGTGGGCGTGGCCGCCGAGCCGGGAGTCGGCCTCGAAGAGCGTTACCCGGTCCTGCCCGTTCAGCACGTACGCGGCGGTCAGCCCCGCCACTCCGCTGCCGATGACGGCGACGCGCCGGCCTGCCGGTATCCCTGCTGCTTGCGACACTGATCTGCTCCTGTTGTCTGGCCCGAAGTCTCTTATGGGCAATTCGATGCTGTCGGRTGGCCGGATGAGTATAAATGTGGAATTTTTCAGTTTTGCTGTCAGACCGTCGCCAGTGACGCCGTCATCTGCCACGTGAGCTGGGTTCCTCGGATTCTCCTGCATGGGCCCGGCCGCGCAGCGCAGACTTTCCGTGCGGACATTCCGGCAGACACATCAGCACGCAGACCGGCACGGCCGCCGGAGGGCCGGATATGCCACAATGAAGCGGGAATTCCGGTCCCGTCTCCGTGGACCTGCAACCAGGCGAAGGGCAGCCCTTGATCAACCCCGTCCATCTCCGGACCCTTGTGGAAGTGATCCGGCTTGGCTCGTTTGCGGCCGCCGCCACCCGGTTGGGCTACACGGCTTCGGCCGTCTCCCAGCAAATGTCGGCACTGGAACGCGACACCGGCGTCACCTTGTTCCAGCGCGCGGCCCGCAGCATCCAGCCGACCGAAGCCGCCGTCGTCATGACCCGGCACGCCGCCAAGGTCCTGACGGACATCGAGACGCTGATGGCCGCCGCCTCCCGGGCGCAGGAGAGTCCCAGCCAGGAGCTGCGGCTGGGCATCTTCCCGAGCCTCGCCACCTATGTGCTGCCGCCGATCCTGCGGAACCCGGCCTGGAAGAAGCTCGGCATCGACCTGCGTGTCTCGGTCGCGGAGCCGGCCCAGACCATCCAGGGGCTGCGGACCGGCGGCGAACTCGACGTCGCCCTGGTGTACCAGGTGGGACAGTCCGGCCTCGCCTGGCCGCACACCGTGGACCGGCAGTGGATCGGCGACGACGACTTCCGCGTGGTGCTGCCGGCGGTCTGGGGCATCGGCACGGATTCCAAGGTCGCCGCGCCGCACCTATCGGACATGCCCTGGATCATGCACCACCCCGGCACGTCCGACGCCACGGTGATTGAACGGCTCTTCGCGAGCTGCAACCTGCACCCCCGCGTGGTGGCCTACAGCGATGACTTCCACGCGAGCCTGGAGATGGCCGCCGCCGGGCTCGGCGCCGCCTTGGTCCCCGACCTGGCCTTGCGGCACCGGCCTGCCGGGGTGGTGGTCCTCGATGTGCCGGAGATCCGGCTGGCACGGAATGTTTTCGCCCTGCTGATCAACGAKAAACGGACGGCCCAGGTCCAGCTCTTCGTGGAGCTGCTGGCCGAGACGATGCACCGGTCCGGGACCGCGCGAAAGGACTGAGCTGAAGCCCCCGTTAGCCCGGCGGGCGTTCAGCGCTTCCTGGCCCGCTTCCCGACCGGCGCCACCAGCGCGCCGATGATCCGGTGCTTGGTCCGGGTGTACGGCGGATAGATCAGTTCCAGCGTGTCCGGCCACAGCGGCTTGTCCAGGGTGGGGCGCTCATGCGAGAACGTCCGCACCGAATGTTCCCCGTGATAGGCCCCCATGCCGCTGCCGCCGACCCCGCCGAACGGCAGCCCGGGGACGGACAGGTGGGCCGCCGGAACGTCGAAGCACAGGGCCCCCGACGAGGTCCGCCCGGCGAAGGCGCGGCGCGTCTGCGGATCGTTGCTGAAGACGTAGAGTGCCAGCGGCTTGGCGCGCCCGTTGACCTCCTCGATGGCCTCGTCGAGCCCGTCCACGGGCACCAGTGGCAGCAGCGGTCCGAAGATTTCTTCCGCCATGACGGCGTCGCCGGGCGCCGGGCGCAGCAGGGTCGGCGCAAAGTAGCGGCTGGCGGCGTCGCGCTGTCCGCCGTGCACCACCGTGCTGGCGTCGGCGAGGGCCGCGAGCCGTGCGAAGTGGCGGTCATCGACTATCCGGCCGTACGACGGGCTCGCCGCCGGGTCCGGTCCGAAGAGCGCCGTAACGGCCTTGATCAGCTCGGCCTGCAGCGGCTCCAGGATCTCCTCCCGGGCCAGGACGTAGTCGGGTGCGACGCACGTCTGCCCGGCGTTCATGAACCGGCCCCAGGCGATGCGTTTGGCCGCCGTGGCCAGGTCCGTGGATGCATCGACGTAGGCCGGGGACTTGCCGCCGAGCTCCAGCGTCACCGGGGTCAGGTGCTCGGCCGCCGCGCGCATGACCACCTTGGCCGCGGCTTCTCCCCCGGTGAAGAAGATGTGGTCGAAGCGTTCGGCCAGGAGGGCGGTGGTCTCCGGGATGCCGCCCTCAACCACTTCGGCGGCGCCGGCCAGGTATTCGGGAATCCAGCGGGCCAGTACGGCCGACGTGGCCGGGGCATGTTCGCTCGGCTTGAGGACCACGGTGTTTCCCGCGGCCAGGGCGCCGGCGAGCGGGGCGAGCAGCAGTTGCAGCGGGTAGTTCCACGGCCCGATCACCAGCACCACGCCCAGCGGGGTGAGTTCGGTCCAGGCGCGGGCCGGCCGCACTGCCAGCGGCACCGGCACGCGGCGGGGCCGCAGCCAGCCTTCGAGGTGCCGCTCCAGGTGCGCCGCCTCGGCGTCCACGAACCCGATCTCCGCGAGCTGCGCCTCGGTGTGGTGCTTGCCCAGGTCGCGGGCGAGGGCTTCGGCGAAGTCCGCGTGCCGCTCCGCGAGCATGCGCCGAAGCCGGCGCAGCTGATCCAACCGCCAGGCGAGCGGGCGGGTGGTCCCGGCGTCGAACGCGGCCCGGGCACGGCCGACGGGTGAGATTACATGCTGCATCCGATCAATGTACAGTCATGCGGCCGTCCGCCGGTCCGGTACCGGATATTGCTCCGGTAGGGAAAACTCTTCAACGCTGGAATGGTCCGGTTTTCAGGACTATGTTGAAGATATGAACAAGGTAGCGAGCAAGCACTTCGGAGAGGTCGAGCTCAACCACGGACGGGAGCATAATCTCACCGCCACGCATGAGCTGGCGGGCCAGACCGTGGAGCTTGACCTGAACGTCAACGCGCATGACCATTTCGATGAAGCGGCCATGCATAAAGTTGACTACCGCTTGCGCTTCCTGCCCGAACTCGTGGACCAGGTCCGCGAAATGATCGCCGAGGAACTGGACCAGGAAGGCACCAGTCCGCAGGAGTACCGCCACTTCCATTGCAACGCGATCAAGGACGAGCACCTCAAGAAGGTCTTCGGCGTCGAGGACAAGAGCCAGCTGACCGACGAGGTCTTCCTCAAGGCGCTCAAGCTCGGCCACGTGGGCATCTACCCCGGCCAGCCGGAACGCTACTTCGTCCTCGATTTCACGCTGGGCCAGCACTTCACCGACGAGGTCCTCGTCGCGTCCGCGGATGAGGACGGCGTCGTCGACGACGAAATCCTCTGGGAGTCCTGACCCGGGCATCCTGAGTCGCCGGTAGTCCTGCATCGACTGCTCCGTAGATGCCCTTCCGGGCGCTCAAAACGGCGGCTGCTCAGCAATCGATGATCAAGAAACGTACGACGCCGGCCGGTCACCTTGGAGGGTGACCGGCCGGCGTCGTTTGTGTGTGGAGCGGGCTCCTTGTCGGCTGCTTGCCTGGTGGCCTGTTACTTGGCGGCTGAGAGCAGTTCGKCTCGGACCGTCCTGGTGGCCGTGACGAGGTTGCGCAGGGACTCTTCAGTCTCGGCGTAGCCGCGGGTCTTCAGGCCGCAGTCCGGGTTGACCCAGAGCTGGCGGGACGGGACGTGCTTGACGGCGGTGCTGAGCAGTTCGGTGACTTCCTGTTCGCCCGGGACGCGGGGCGAGTGGATGTCGTAGACGCCCGGGCCAACGCCGCGGCCGAAGCCGTGGGACTCGAGGTCGTGGACGACCTCCATGCGGGAGCGGGCGGCCTCGATCGAGGTGACGTCGGCGTCGAGGCCGTCGATCGCGTCGATGATGGCGCCGAACTCCGAGTAGCACAGGTGCGTGTGGACCTGGGTGGCGTCCGCGGCACCTGCGGTGGAGAGCCGGAAGGACTTCACGGACCAGTCCAGGTACGCGGCCTGGTCGGCCTTGCGCAGCGGCAGGAGCTCGCGCAGCGCCGGCTCGTCCACCTGGATGACCTTGATACCGGCCGCCTCGAGGTCGGCGATCTCGTCGCGGAGGGCCAGTGCCACCTGGTTGGCGGTCTCGCCAAGCGGCTGGTCATCGCGGACGAAGGACCAGGCCAGGATGGTGACCGGGCCGGTGAGCATGCCCTTCATCGGCTTGCTGGTCAGGGACTGCGCGTACTCGGCCCACTTCACCGTGATCGGGGCGCTGCGGGTGACATCGCCCCACAGGATGGACGGTCGGGTGCAGCGCGAGCCGTAGGACTGGACCCAGCCGTGGACGGTGACGTCAAAGCCTTCGAGGTTCTCGGCGAAGTACTGGACCATGTCGTTGCGTTCGGGCTCGCCGTGGACCAGGACGTCGAAGCCGAGCTCTTCCTGCAGCTCCACGACGCGCTTGATCTCGTCCTTCATGAGCTGCTCGTACTGCTCCGTGGTGAGGTCGCCGCGGTTGGCGCGGGCCCGGGCGGTGCGGATTTCGCCGGTCTGCGGGAAGGATCCGATCGTCGTGGTGGGCAGCGGCGGCAGGTGCAGCGCCTTGTCCTGGGCTGCCTCGCGGACGGCGTAGGCGGAGCGGTTGAAGTCGGCGCCGGTCAGGGCGGCGGTGCGGGCCCGGACGTCGCCGCGGCGGACGCCTTCGGCCTCGGCGCGGGAGGCGATGACGCGGGTGGCCTCGTCGATAGCGGGCTGGACGGCTGCCTCGTCGGTCAGCAGACCGGCGAGGGTGACGACTTCAACGGCCTTCTGGTCGGCGAAGGCCAGCCAGCTGCGAAGCTGCTCGGAGAGCTGGACTTCCTCGTCGACGTCGTGCGGGACGTGCTGGGTGGAGGTGGAGGTGCTGATGGCCAGCTTGGCCACCGACTTCTTCAGTTCGGCGATCTTCTTCGCGGAAGCGGCGAGGTCGTTGCGCCAGATGTTGTGGCCGTCCACGACGCCGGCGACGAGAGTCTTGTTTCCCAGCGCCGCCAGGGCAGCGGCGGACGGGACCTCGCCCTTGAAGACGTCCAGGTGCAGGGCGTCGATGCCGGTGGCGGCGAGGGTGCCGAGCTGGCCGTTGAGCGCGCCGTACGGGGTGGAGACGAAAAGCTGCGGGCGCTGGGCCGCGGCGGCCAGGGCCTCGTAGGAACGGGCGACGGCGGCCTGGATTTCCACGGCCGGGGTGTCCTGGTCCACCACGAGGGCGGGCTCGTCGAGCTGGACCCAGCTGGCGCCGGCGGCGGCRAGCTTCTGAAGCAGCGCGGTGTAGACGGGGAGGATGTCCTCCAGGCGGGACAGCGGGCTGAAGCCGGCCGGGGCGTCGTCGGATGCCTTGCTCAGCAGCAGGAACGTGACCGGGCCGACGATGTACGGGCGGGTCTCGACGCCGTTGGCGAGGGCGTACTCGAATTCCTCGACGATCCGGTTCGAGGTCAGCGCAAAGTTGGTTTCCGGCCCGATTTCCGGCACGAGGTAGTGGTAGTTGGTGTCGAACCACTTGGTCATTTCCAGCGGCTGCTGGTCCTTGTTGCCGCGGGCCAGGGTGAAGTAGCCGTCGATGTCGAGCTGGCCCTGCGCGTTGAGGAGGTTCCCGAAGCGGGCCGGCACGGCGCCGAGGTGGGCGGCGGCGTCGAGCACCTGGTCGTAGTAGGAGAAGGTGCCGGGCACCGCGGCGGCTTCGGTCAGGCCCAGGCCCTGAAGCCGCTTGGCGGTGCCGAGCTGGATTTCCTTGGCGGCCGCGTCCAGGGCTGCGGCGTCGATCTTGCCGGCCCAGTAGGCCTCGACGGCCTTCTTGAGTTCGCGGCGGCGGCCGATGCGCGGGTAGCCCAGGATCGAGGCAGCCGGGAACGGAGTGGGGTTGGGGGTGTTCAGTGCAGTCATGGGAAGTCCTAAGTGTTGGTGGTGTGGTGCGGAGGGAAGTTGTGTTGTCTTGGCGCGGTCAGCTGGCGAGCTGGCGGCGGCTGGCCGTGTGCCGGTTGCCGCTGTTCCGGTTGCCGCGGTGCGGGCGGGGCAGCGCGAGTTTGTCCAGCACATCCAGGGCCGCGGCGTGCTCATTGAACGTGTAGAGGTGGATGCCGGGGGCTCCGGCGTCCAGGGCTGCGTTGGCGAGATCAACGGTGGCGCTGACCCCGATCCGGGTCCGGTCGGCGTCGGTATCGGCAGCCGCGAGGCGTTCGATCAGTTCCGGGGCCGGTTCCACGCCGGTCAGTTCGCCGAGCCGGGCGAGCCGCCGGAGGCTGGTGAGCGGCATGACCCCGGGAATGATCGGGATGGTCACCCCGGCCCGGCGGGCCCGGGCGAGGAGGTCGGCGTACTGCTCGGTGTGGAAGAAGACCTGGGTGATGGCGAAGTCGGCGCCGGAGCGCTGCTTGGCCAGCAGGACCTCGACGTCGTGTGCCTCGCTCGGGGATTCCGGGTGCCGGGTCGGGTAGGCGGCGACGCCGACCGCGACCCTGCCGGCGCACAGCAGCGCCGAGCGGCGTTGCTCCACGCGGCGGATGAGTTCGATCAGGTCCTGGGCGTACCGGAGTGATCCCGGCGGCGGGGTTTCTCCATCCTTGGGCCGGTCGCCGCGGAGGGCGAGGATGCCGCGGACGCCGACGTCGAGCAGTTCGCCGATGATCTCCGCCAGTTCCTGCGGGGAATTCCCCACGCAGGTCAGGTGGGCCAGGGGCCGGRGCGTCGTTTCCTGCACGAGCCGGTTGACGAGATCGACGGCGGTGCTGCGGTTCGAGCCGTTGGAGCCGTAGGTCACGGACACGTAGTCCGGGTCCGTGGCTTCCAGTTCGCCGATGGTGGTCCAAAGGGATTCCGCGGCTGCGGGAGACCTCGGCGGGAACAGCTCGTAGGACAGCGCAACAGGGGCCGCGCCGGCAAGATTGGGATGGGTATCGATAAGGCTTGGTGGTGACATTTGCGTCCTTGGCTTTGAACACTGCCGCCGGGAGATCCGGAATCCCGGAGGACCGGAACCAGAAACGGAAACTCCGTCGTCAGTGAATTGAGTTTGGGGAACACGGAGGGAACTTCAGCAGGGCGCAGCCGCGACTGTTACGCCTGATACGAAGTTGTCCGTGAGCAAATGTCAGGCCCACATGGGGGCACCCACACCCTCCTGGGCCGCCCGGGGGCAGCTTTCAGCGGAGGATCGCTGACACGTTACTGAGGTAACTTGTATAGAACTCTAAGGCCGGGCCGTGGGGCCCTTCAAGTCGGTCCCCGAATTAAGACGCACCTTTACGGCCGTTTGCGGCGCCGGGCAGAACAATGTTCGCCCAAGACGGCATTTTCGCCCCGCGCGGCTGCTCTCCCCAACGCACCCCGGCAGGACTATCCTGTTGCCATGATCCAGCTTCCAGCCAGCTACCAGCAGTACCTCGCCGGCAAGAGCGAGAGCTTCATCAACACCGTCCGGCCCGTGCTCATGCAGTCGGCCGCAGAGAGGTTGCACGGGGTCCGGATTCTCGTGCTTCCGCATGGCCACCAGGCGCATCTGGATGACACCATCCCGTATGGGACGGTGGTTGAGGACATCGACTGAGGCCCGGTTAGCCCCTGTCTAGTCGCCCAGGAGCAGCCGCTGGGAACGCGGGGCCAGCGTGTGTTCGAGCACCAGGCAGGCCGCACCGACGGCGCCGACGTCCTCGCCTACCCCCGTGCCCACGACTTCGATCCCGTGAATCCTCCGGGTGGCACTGTTCGCCTCAACCAGTCCGGGGACCAGCTCGAGGTAAGCCGCTGAGAGGCAGGTCCAGAACGGGCCGCCGAACACTACCCGGTCCACGTCCAGGGCGTTGGTGACGACCGACACCGCACGGGCCACGAGCACTGCGGACCCACGAATGATTTCCTTGGCTGCGTCGTTGCCGGCTTCGGCGATCGCGCACAACTCGGCGAAACGTTCCTGAACTGCCGGCGCGCTCCTGTCCTGGAGTGAACCATTCAATATCCCGGCTGCCTCAGCCTGCGCCACGAGGACCTGCGGAATGGCGGAGGACTTCACGCAGCCGTGTTGCCCGCAGTCGCAGAGGGCACCGCCCGGGTCGACGATGATGTGCCCGATTTCTCCGGCGTTGCCCGAGGTCCCGCGGACGACTTCGTCGTTGAGCACGATCCCGCAGCCGATCCCGGTCCCCATGTACATGAAGACGAAGCTGCCCTCGCCGCTGGGGCCCCCGGCCCAGGTTTCGGCCACGGCTGCGCTGGTGACGTCCTTGTCCATGAGTGTCGACAGGCCCGTGGCCTCCGCGAGGCCATCCCGCAGCCCCACGTGGTCCCAGCCCGGCAGCAGCGGCGGGTCCACGACGGCGCCCTCGTTGAGGTCGATGGGCCCCGGCGACGCAACCCCGAGCCCGGCGATCCGGTCCGGGTCCACCCCGGAGTCCAGGATGATTCTCTTGATTTCGCCCGCGATGGTGTCAATGACAGCCCTGGGGTCGGTGCCGGGCGGGGTGGTGATCCGTGAGTGCCGGACGACGGCACCGAGCAGGTCCAACACGACGAACGTGAGGACGGCCGGGTCCAGGTGGACGCCCACGGCATACATCCCCGAGGGATTCAGCCGGAGCATGGTCCTGGGCTTGCCCGGCCCGGTGCCTTCCTTGCCTGCCTCGACGATCAGGTGCTGGTCCAGCAGGCGGCGGGAAATGTTGGAGATGGTCTGCGGCGAGAGTCCGACAATCTGGGCGAGTTCCACCCGGCTCAGCCCGCCCGGCGTGCGGCGGATGGCGTCGAGGATGACTGTGAGGTTGAAGTCGCCCATCTTCGGTAGGTTGGTCCCTCGCCTCGGCGAGGGTTGCCGGAACTCGGTCACTGATACCTCTAAACGTTTTGGCCACGCACAGCAGTTGTCAGAATCGTACGTTACGTGCAGGCGTGCGCCCACACTTGCGCTTTACCGACACAAAGTTTCTTGCGTCAAGGCCGCCGGGTGCTGGCCGTGACGGTGAATTTTGGATTCCTGCCGGCCTCGCGGGTGGGACCGATCAGCCGTTCCAGGGCCGGCCGGTAGTGCAGGTGGCTGTTGAACACGGTCCAGAGCTCCCCGCCCGGGGCAAGCACCCTGCCGGCCGCTTCGATCAGCTTGATCCCCGCGCCGGAGTGGACCGCCGCTTCCAGGTGGAAGGGCGGGTTGAGCAGCACCAGGTCCGCGCTGGCGTCCGGGAGGGAGCTCATGGCGTCGTCCTGAAGCACGTCGATCCGACCGTCCAGGCCGTTGGCCCGGGAGGTGGCCAGGGCTGAGTCGACGGCTGCGGCGGACCGGTCGGTCGCGGTGACGCGGGCGCCGGGGTTGGCGCGGGCGTACATCGCGGCGAGGATTCCGGTCCCGCAGCCAAGGTCGACGGCATGGGTGGCGTGCGGCATCCGGGGCAGGAAGTCCAGCAGGAACCTGGTCCCGATATCCAGCCCGGTGCCGGCAAAGACGGCGCCCCGGGCGCAGACCGTGAGGCCCAGTTCGTCGTTGACCTCAGTGACCGGGAAGGGCAGCGCGGCCGGGACCGGCCTGGGGTTCCGGGCCAGCAGGAGCCGTGATTTCTGCCGCGCCAGCTGGGGCTGGACATCCTCGAAGCAGCGCGCCAGGACGGCGTTCATGCCCAGGCTCATGTGTTTGACGCGTCCGCCCGCGACCAGCACCACCTCGGGCGCCGCGTAGCGGGCCACGGCGTCGGCGATTTCCTCAAGTTCCGCCAGGGACCGCGGCAACTGCAGCAAAACCAGGGAGGCTCCCTCCAGCAGTTCGGCACCCAACGGGAGCTGCTCGAAGCCGCCGTCGATGCCCAGGGCCTCGGCGTTCGCCCGCAGTGCCCGTTCACCGGTGATGAGGTCCTGCTGGACGCGCACGCCTTCCGCCCCGAGGGTCAGGGCGCCGAGGGTGAGGGCACCGTACCGGTCCCCCACCACCGCGAGCCTGCCCCCGGGCTGCAGCAGGCCGGCCGCGGGCATCTCCAGGGCAGAGTCGAGCAGGAGCCTGTCCGTGGCGTCCCAGGCCTGCAGGTTGTCGGCCTCGACGTCCGGGAATCTTCTCAGCCGGGCAAAGAGGGATTCGAAGCTGTTGTCCGCCACGCGCGTTGTGCCGCCGTTTCTTCTCGGGCTTGGGTATGGGTGCTGGCAGTGGGAGCCGGGTGTGAGGCCTCCCCCGGCGCTGCTCTGACCTGATTTACCTTTTAGGTCTTACGTTTTACGTTATACCGGACCKGGCCAGCAGGGTGACGATTCCGGCGACGGCGGCCCGGCCGGCCCGGTTGGCGCCGATGGTGGACGAGGAAGGCCCGTAGCCGACGAGGTGCACCCGCGGCTCGCCCGCGACCTGGGTGCCGTTCATCGCGATGCCGCCGCCGGGTCCGCGCAGGTGCAGCGGGGCGAGGTGTTCGAGTTCGGCACGGAATCCCGTGGCCCACAGGATGACCCCGGCGGCCAGGAAGTTGCCGTCAGCCATCCGCACCCCGTCGGGTTCGATCGCGGTGAACATGGGGTGCCGGTCCAGGGCGCCGCGCGCGGCGGCGGCGCGCAGGGCCGGGGTCCAGATCAGGCCCGTCACGGAGACGACGCTCTGCGGCGGCAGGCCCTGGCGCACCCGCTCCTCGACCAGGGCGACGGCGTCGTGGCCGGCCTGCCGGTCGAACGCGGCCTCGCGCCAGACCGGCACCCGGCGCGTGAACCATGTGGTGGTGGTGACCTTGGAGATCTCATCGAGCAGCCCGACGGCCGAGATCCCGCCGCCGACCACGATGACGTGCTGCCCGCGGAATTCGTCGGCGGAAACGTAGTCGGCGACGTGCAGCTGCCGGCCGCGGAAGCTGGCCTTGCCCGGATAGATGGGCCAGAACGGCCGGGTCCAGGTGCCGGTTGCGTTGATGAGGGCGCGGGCAGAGAACCGGCCGCGGGAGGTTGCGATGCTCAGCCGCCCGGCGGGGTCATCGTCCTCGCGGCTCACCGACTGCACTTTGACCGGCCGCTCAATCGCGAGGCCGAGGTCGTGCTCRTACCCGCCAAAATAGCGGGTGAGGAAACTGGAGCTGGCCTCGGCGGGGTCCACATCGGGCTGCGGGATTCCCGGGAGGTCGCTGATGCCGTTCACCGTGGCCATGAGCAGGCTCTTCCAGCGGTGCCGCCAGGCTCCGCCGGGCCCGTCCTCGGCGTCGAGCACGATGTACGTCCCGGCCGGGGCCGGGCCGGCCGCGTCAGCGCCGGCCGGGACGAAGCCGCGGCGCTGAAGGTGGTAGGCCGCCGACAGGCCCGCCTGGCCGGCGCCGACCACGACGACGTCGGCCGCCCGCACCGTCTCCGCGGTCACGGTCACGGTCGCGTCCCCGGTCAGATCTTCTTGACGACGCTGGACTTGAGCTGCATGGGGCCCACGCCGTCCACCTTGCAGTCGATGTCGTGGTCGCCAACACCGTTGACCAGGCGGATACCGCGGACCTTGGTGCCGACCTTGATGACGGTGGAGCTGCCCTTGATTTTCAGGTCCTTGACCACGGTGACGGTGTCGCCGTCGGCGAGGACGTTGCCCACMGCGTCCTTGATGACGGCGGCCGCAGGGGCGTCGGCCTCTGTGTCAGTCTCCGCGGATGCGGACCATTCGTGCGCGCACTCCGGGCAAACCAGGAGCGCCCCCATTTCGTAGGTGTATTCGCTGGAGCATTCGGGGCACGGAGGCAGGGAATCGTTCACCCAACCAAGTTTAGTCGCCGCCTGTGCCCGCCCGTGTGTCCGCCCGAATTCTCGCCACTTTTTCTCGCCCCTTTTTCCCGCCGCTGGCGGGGCGCCCTAGAACGGGTTCAGCAGGCGGTCCACGAACTGCCGCGTGCGTTCCTCCCGCGGGTCCCGCAGAACGGTATCGGGGTGGCCGCGTTCGACCACCACGCCGCCGTCCATGAAGATGACCTCGTCGGCCACCTGACGGGCGAACGCGAGCTCGTGGGTGACCACCACCATGGTCCAGCCTTCGTCCGCGAGTTCCTTGATGACGGCCAGGACCTCGCCCACGAGCTCGGGGTCCAGCGCAGAGGTGGGCTCGTCGAAGAGCAGCAGTTGCGGGCGCAGGGCGAGGGCACGCACAATGCCGACGCGCTGCTGCTGGCCGCCGGAGAGCTCGAACGGGTAGCTGTTCTCCTTGCCGGTCAGGCCGACGCGGGCCAACAGGTCCCGGGCCTCCTGGATCGCATCCGCCTTGGGCCGCTTCTGCACCTGGACCGGGCCCTCGATCACGTTCTCCAGGACGGTCTTGTGCGGGAATAGGTTGTAGTGCTGGAACACCATGGCGCTACGGTCCCGCAAGGCCAGAACCTGCTTCTTCGCCACGGGTGTGGCAAAGTCCACGGTCAGTTCCCCCGCGAATTCGGCGACGCCGGCGTCGGGCACTTCGAGGCCGTTCAGGCAGCGCAGGACTGTCGTCTTTCCTGATCCGGACGGCCCGATCAACGTGACCACTTCGCCGCGGCGGACTTCAAGGTCGATGGATTTGAGCACAACATGGTGGCCGAACGACTTGCGCAAGCCCGTGACGGTCAGGAGCGGCTCGTCCGGGACAGTAACGTCAGAGGGTTGAGGTTCAGTGGGCGACATAGCGGTCCAATCTCTTCTCCAGGGCGGACTGTCCGCTGGCGAGAACGAGGCAGATAACCCAGTAGATCACGGCCGCCTCCAGATACAGCAGCATGAACTCCTGGCTGAAGGCCGCCACCTGTTGCGCCACGCGGAACAGTTCGGTGACGAGGATCAGCGACGCCAGCGACGTGTCCTTGACCAGGCTGATGAAGGTGTTCGACAGCGGCGGAACCGAGACCCGGGCGGCCTGCGGCAGGATGATCCGCACGAGCGTCTGCCGGCGCGACATTCCGATGGTGTGGCCGGCCTCCCACTGGCCCTTCGGAACCGACAGGATGGCCGCCCGGATGACCTCCGCGGCATAGCCGCCGACGTTCAGGGAGAACGCGATGATGGCGCTGGGCCAGGGGCTGATGGTGATTCCGACGGAAGGGAGCCCGTAGAAAATGACGAACAGCTGGACCAAAAGCGGGGTTCCCCGGATGACGGAGATGTAGGTCCGCGCCACCGCCGAAACCAGGCGGTTGCGGCTCAGCCGCATGAGGGCCACCACCAGTGCCAGCAGCAGGCCCAGGCTGAACGAGGCCAGCGCCAAGGGAATGGTGCCGAAGATCGCACCCGTCAGGAGTGGGCCCAGCGATGACCACACGAGTTCCCAGTTGATGCTCATGCCCGGACGCGGCGTTTCTCTGCGGCTTGCACAGGGCTACTTCGAGACGTCGGCGTCGAAGTACTTCTGGGAGATCTTCGTCAGCGTGCCGTCGGCCGCCAGCTCGCCGAGGGCCTTGTTGATGGCGTCGGTCAGGCTGGTGGATCCCTTGCGCAGGGCGAACGCGCTCAGCGACTTGTCGGTGGTCTCGGCGGCAATCTTGATGCCGGCGTCGTGGTCGGTCTTCTGGGAGTCCAGGTAGGTCAGCTTGTCGTTGATGGTGGCATCGACGCGGCCCTGCTTGAGCAGCGTGATCGCCTGCGCCCAGCCCTCCACGGCCTCGACATTCGCGCCGCTCTGCTGCGCCAGCTTGTACCAGTTGCTCGTCAGGGACTGCGCCGTGGTCTTGCCCTTGAGATCGTCAAAGGAGTGGATGCTGTCGTTGTCCGACTTGGTGACGATCACGCCGGTGCTCACCGTGTACGGGGTGGAGAAGTCGTACTTCGCCTTGCGCTCGTCGGTGATGGAAACCTGGTTGGCGACGACGTCGAACCGTTTGGCGTCGAGGCCGGCAAAGATGGCGTCGAACTGCGTCTCCTGGTAGGAGGGCTTGACGCCCAGCTTCGCGGCGACGGCATTCATGATCTCCACGTCGTAGCCCGTCAGTTCACCGCTGCCGTTGGCGTGGAACGTGAACGGCTTGTAGGTGCCTTCCGTGCCGACCTTGAGCACGCCTGCGCTCTTGACGTCGCTGAGGGAGGTGTCCGCACCGTCTGCCGGCGCTGAGCTGGCCGGGGTGGTGGACGCCGACCCGCAACCTGCCAGGGCGAGTCCTGCAGCAGCGATGAGGCCAATAACGGAAAGTCGTGTGCGCTTCATGATGTTCCTTAGTCGTGGAGCCGGAAATGGCCTTCCAGCTAAGCCGCATGGCGGCTGTCTCCTAGCGACGATAGCAAGGTCCAGCTCAGGGTGGAGAGCCTAAATGACAGTTTATGACTTCCGGTCATGAGACGGTCTTGACGGATGCGGCTTTCGAAGTCCCGCATAGCTGCGGAGGGTACGAAAAAGGGAACCACCGCCTAGCGGTGATTCCCTTTCTGGTGGAGCTGAGGGGACTCGAACCCCTGACCCCCTGCATGCCATGCAGGTGCGCTACCAGCTGCGCCACAGCCCCTCATTTGCCTGGAAGTTTCGTCCTCCCTGAAGCAACCTGAATAGCCTAAACCACAAATCGCGTTCGCGCTAATCGGCGCGCTGACGCATGGAACAGGACGCGGAACAGTGCACAAAAAAATCCGCCGGAATCTTTCGATTCCGGCGGATTATCCGGTGGAGCTGAGGGGACTCGAACCCCTGACCCCCTGCATGCCATGCAGGTGCGCTACCAGCTGCGCCACAGCCCCGAATTTTCGCTGCTCCGAGCATGTCTTCCGACGCGCGAGGTTCCGGTTTTTTGTCCGGATTTCTCCGAAGCAACTCAAATATCTTAGACCAGCCCTCCGGAAAATTCCAAATCGGGCATATTCGGCTCGGTTGAGCGTCCGGAGATGGCCTGAGCGCGGGGGCTATTCCGTGTCGGTGCCCGCGGTGGCCTTGGCGGAGGCGTCGTCGCCGAGCTGCAGATCGACGACGGGGCAGTCCTTCCACAGGCGCTCGAGGGCGTAGAACACGCGGTCTTCCTCGTGCTGGACGTGGATGACGACGTTGGAGTAGTCCAGCAGCACCCAGCGACCGCCGGAGCGGCCCTCGCGGCGGACGGGCTTCTGGTCAAACTTGGAGAGCTCGTCCTCGATGCCGTCCACGATCGCGTTGACCTGGCGTTCGCTCGGGGCCGAGGCAATCAGGAAAACGTCGGCCAGGGCCAGCCGTTCGCTGACGTCCAGGGCCACGATGTCCTCGGCAAGCTTCTCCGAGGCAGCGCGGGCTGCGTGGCGGGCGGTAGTGATGGATGAATCGGTTGCAGTCACGGGACTCCTTGTAGTGATGAAAAATTATGGTGTTCAAAATGCGGCGCCAGTGGCGGCCTGAGACCTAGTGGGCCAGCCCGGTGACGATCAGCGTGATGCCGGCGATGAGGGCAACGATCCCCACCGCCAGGACGCCGAGCTGGAGCATGCGCAGGCGGCGCGCCCGGCCGAGCCCGGCGGTAGCGGCATCCAGGGGTTCGAGCCCGTAGGCGGCATTCGCGGCTACGGGTTCCCCGCCGACGAGTCTTTCCTCGGCCTCCCCCGCCGAATTTGCCGCGTTTGCCGCGTTCGCAGCGTTTGCCGCGTTTGCAGCGTTTGCCGCGTTTGCAGGCCTAGCCCTTCCGGCTTTTGCGGCTGCTTCCGCACGGGCCAGGACGCCGGCCCTGCCAGCGGCAGAACCCGTCGCGGGACCTGCGGCCTTCTGGCGGGAGATGCCCGGCCGCCGCAGGCCGGGTTTCCGCGGCGTGTCCACGCGCGGACCCGGGTTGGTGACAACCGGAACGTACGACGTGGCAGGGCGCTTCATGACGGGCCGCTCCACGCCGGGAACCTTCTCGAATTCCAGGGGTGTGACCATGGCCAGGTTGTTGGCCGTGGTCGGATCGTTGCGGGGCGCCGCCGGCTGGCTGTTTTGTTCGGCGAGCTTCTGCTTGGCGGCGGCGCGGCGGTTCAGGATCGCGGCACGCTCGGCGAGGGCGATCTGCTCGGCCAGGACGGCCGGATCAACGGCATCCGGATCCGTGGCCGCAATGTGTTCCATCTTGGCCACTTGGTTCTTGGCCTGCTCCGCGAGGAGTTCGCGGGCGGCCAGCGCCTGCTCCACGGTCATGCCCTCGGGCGTCGCCCCGCCCGGTCCGGCGCCGTCGGCCGCGGGAGCCTTGGGCGCAGCGGGGGCCTTGGGCGCCGGGGCAGCCGCGCCAGCGGGGGCCTTGGGCGCCGGGGCCGCGTCCTTCGCGGCGGCGTCCTTCGCGGCCGGGGAAACCACCGGGGTGGCCCGGGTCCGCGGCGACACCGGGACAATGGTGTTGGCCTGGGTGGCCGGGGCCGTTTCGGTCGCCAGCTCCAAAAGCCTCAACTGGCGTCGCGTGGGCGGCCCTCCGCCGGCCAGCTGGCCTTCCTTCTCTGCGAGTTCCTTGATGGTGCGCAGCGCGGCGCGGTCCCGTGCCCGGACCTGGGAAGACCGCTCCGTGCCAGCGGGCACAGAATCAGCACGCACAGAGTCCACCGGGGCGTCGGCAACGCGACGGCTCCGGCCGGTGATTTCGGCCTCCGTCGGCTCGCCCGGGCCCGGAGTGTCCAGACGTTCATCTCTGGCCTGCCGCAATTCGCGGCGGCTGCGGATGGGAGGCTGTTGCTGACTCATGGCAAACTCATTCAGTGCTGGCTGGTTGGGTTATCTCAAAGGCTGGATCGTGCTGTGCGGTGGCAGTCCCGGCCGCGCCGTTTCCGTCGTTGGCGGTCGCGGCGTGTCCGGCTTCGAGGCGATCGGCGTTGGGGCTGGCGTGGTACAGGCCGTACTTGGCGATGTACTGGACCACCCCGTCCGGTACGAGGTACCAGACCGGGTTGCCTTCGGCCACCCTCGTGCGGCAATCCGTGGAGGAAATGGCCATGGCCGGGACCTCCAGGAGGCTGACGTCTTTGCGGCCCATGCCGTCCAGGACGTGGCCTGGCCGGGTTACGCCCACAAAGTGCGCGAGAGACCAGAGTTCATCGATGTCTTTCCAGGACAAAATCTGGGCCAGGGCGTCTGCGCCGGTGATGAAGAACAGATCGGCGTCCGGACGCAGGGTCCGCAGGTCACGCAGGGTGTCGATCGTGTAGGTCGGTCCCGGACGGTCCACGTCCACCCGGCTCACGGTGAAGCGCGGGTTCGAGGCCGTGGCGATGACTGTCATGAGATACCGGTGCTCGGCTTCGCTGACCTTCTTGGCCATCTTCTGCCAGGGCTGGCCGGTGGGCACAAAAACGACTTCGTCGAGGTCGAACTTGGCCGCGACCTCACTGGCCGCGACAAGGTGTCCGTGGTGGATGGGGTCGAACGTGCCACCCATCACACCCAGACGCAGGCGGCGCTGGGCGCCGCGCTGCTTCGTGGGGGCGGAAATATTAGTGACCTTGGCCGTGATCGTGCTTGTTCGGGTGCTGGCGGTGCGGGTCCGCGTGCTCCTCGACAGCCACGTGGCGCCGGCCCAGGTTGGAGTAGGACAGGGTGATCATCAGCAGGACCACCAGGATCGCGAACATGGTGCCGCCAATGACAAACGGCGGTGCAATGAGCGGTGCGAGTTCCTCGTGGCCCGATTCGCCGGCGGCGGCGACGAAAGTGGCGATCTGCTGCGACAGCATGTTCTCCCCTAGTGAGTTCAAAATTTGACGACGGCGGAGGTGTCCGCCGTTCCGGTCTTCCGTTCCATGTTACAGCGTTGCTAGCCCCGGATCTGGCCCTCGCCCTGCACGATCCACTTGGTTGTGGTCAGCTCGGTCAGTCCCATGGGGCCGCGGGCATGGAGTTTTTGGGTGGAAATGCCCACTTCGGCGCCGAGGCCGAGCTCGCCGCCGTCGGTGAAGCGGGTGGAGGCGTTCACGATCACGGCGGCCGAATCGACCTCGGCGATGAAGCGCTCGGCGTTGGCGAGGTCGTTGGTCAGGATCGCTTCGGTGTGGCCGGTGGACCACTTCCGGATGTGCCTGACGGCCTCGTCCAGGCTGTCCACCATGGCCACCGCCAGGTCCAGGTTCATGTATTCGGTGGCCCAGTCGTCTTCCGTGGCCGGCACGGACTGGACCGAGGCCGGCAGGGCGGCGCGGATGCGCTGGTCCACGTGCAGGGTGACCCCGGCAGCCCGCAATGCGGCGGCGACCGCGGGAAGGACGGTGGACTTGGAGTGCACCAGGAGCGTTTCGACGGTGTTGCAGACGCTGGGCCGTTGGGTCTTGGCGTTGAGGAGGATGTCCACGGCCATTTCCTCGCTGGCGGAAGCGTCCAGGAAGATATGGACGTTGCCTTCACCGGTCTCGATGACCGGCACGGAGGAGTTCGTCACGACGGTCTGGATCAACTCGCGCCCGCCGCGGGGAATGAGCACGTCCACCCGGCCGCGCGCCCGCATGAGCGCGTTGGCGCCGTCGCGGCCGTATTGGTCCACGGTCTGGACGGCGTCGGCGGGCAGGCCCACCGATTCCAGCGCATCCCGGAGGATGGTGATCAGGGCGGCGTTGGTGGCAGCGGCGGCGGATCCGCCGCGCAGGATGACGGCGTTGCCGCTCTTGAGGGCCAGTCCGGCGATGTCGACCGTGACGTTCGGGCGGGCCTCATAGATCGCGGCCACCACGCCCATGGGTACGTTGATCTGGCGCAGGCGCAGCCCATTGGGGAGGGTCTGGCCCCGCACGACGTTGCCGACGGGATCGGGCAGGGTGGCGAGGTTTTCCAGTGCGGCGGCGAGGGCCGTGATGCGTGAGTCGGTCAGCGTCAGGCGGTCCAGCAGGGCGGCGCTGGTGCCGGCGGCCCGGCCGGCCGCGACGTCCTTGGCGTTGGCGGCCAGGATCTGGTGCTTGTGATCCACCAGCGCCTTGCCGACGGCGCGCAGGCCCCGGTCCTTCCAGGCCCGGTTGGCGCGTGCCATCCTGTGGGCGGCGTGGCGTGAGCGATCTGCGACCGCGTGGACGGCTGCTTCGGTCTCCGKTGCCGTGCCCGGGACCGCTGCCGGATCCGGTACCGCGGCGAACCCTTGGGCGGGCGCGGCGTTGTCGGCAGGAACGGTGCCGGCAGGCACATCAGTCACGGTAGCGGAAGTCAGGGCCTCAGTCATGCTTCCAGTTTAGGCGTCGGGGGAACCTAGACCAGCACCAGGTCGTCAACATGAACAACTTCGCGGTCATATCCGCGGCCCAGTGCCCTGCCGAGCTCATGGGTGGAACGGCCCAGCATTTGGGGCAGCTCGGCGGCCGAATAGTTGACCAGCCCGCGGGCAATCACGGTGTTGTCCACGGACACCATCTCCACGGCGTCGCCGGCCTCGAAGTCGCCTCGCACCGCGGCGATTCCGGCCGGCAGAAGCGAGGTGCGGCGGTCGCGGACGGCCTTGACGGCACCGTCGTCGAGCACCAGGGTGCCGCGCACGGATGCCAGGTGGGCCAGCCACAGGAGCCGGATCGGCTTGCGCGCGCCGTTGACGGAGAACCATGTGCCCACGTCCTCGCCGGCCAGCGCGGCGGCCGCGTTGGCCGTGGATGTTACGAGGGCGTGGATGCCCGACCCAGCGGCGATGCTGGCGGCTTCGACCTTGGTGACCATGCCGCCCGTGCCCACACCGGCCTTTCCGGTGCTGCCGATCGAGACGCCGTCGAGGTCGTGGGGGCCGGAGACGTGCGGAATCCGCTTGGCGCCGTGCGACGGCGGACCGTCGTCCAC
>NZ_JBFTZL010000034.1:0-26625 GCF_056406825.1 Arthrobacter sp. P1_A5
CGCAAGCGCCGTCGACCCAGCCGTCGACCCAGCCGTCCGGAAGGCAGCCGTCCGGGAAACCGGCAACCGACCGGCGGACGCCGGGCAGGCAACCGCAGAAGCCGGCCCCCACGCCGTCGCCGGTCAACACCGCGATGGCCGAGGCGCTCCGGAAGGCCGGCCTGGGCAAGTAGCGCCCGGTGCGGCTGCCGCACCACCGTTCGTCGCGGATTCCCTACCGCTTGGCGCATAACTAGTACGTTTGCTGACGATCTGCACCATGATTGCCGGAGGCAACGGCCCTCTACCGGAAGCTCGGTCAGAGGCCCTGGCAGAGGGCCGTTTCCGCAATGTGCTGGACACCGATGTCGTTGACGAGCAGGGGGAGTACTTATGGGTTGGCTGGACCGCGAACGAACCATCGCCCCGCCGGGATTTAACCGGTGGCTCGTCCCCCCGGCAGCCCTCGCGGTGCACCTGTGCATCGGCCAGGCCTACGCGACGAGCGTTTACAAGACCGCGCTGGTGAAGCACTTCGGCGCGAGCCTGACCGAGATCGGCGTGATCTTCTCCGTTGCGATCGTGATGCTGGGCTTCTCGGCCGCCATCATGGGCACCTGGGTGGACAGGAACGGGCCCCGCAAGGCGATGTTCACCTCCGCCACGTTCTGGGCGAGCGGCTTCCTGATCGGCTCCCTGGGCATCTTCAGCCACCAGCTCTGGCTCGTCTACCTCGGCTACGGCGTCGTCGGCGGCATCGGACTGGGGATCGGTTACATCTCCCCGGTCTCCACCCTGATCAAATGGTTCCCGGACCGGCCCGGACTGGCCACGGGCATGGCGATCATGGGGTTCGGCGGCGGCGCCCTGATCGCCAGCCCGGTCTCCACGGCCCTGCTGAAAATGTATGATCCCAACTCCGGGGCCAAGGGCTGGGTGGCCAGCGGTGAGTCGGTGGGCAAGCTCTTCCTGACCCTCGCCGTCGTCTATCTGGCCTACATGATGTTCGGCGCGTTCACCATCAAGGTCCCGTCCGAGGGATGGAAACCGGCAGGTTTCGACCCCGCAAAGGTCAAGGCCGCCTCGCTGGTCACCACGGACAACGTCTCCGCCAGGAACGCGGTCAAGACCAGGCAGTTCTGGCTCGTCTGGATCGCCCTGTTCTGCAATGTCACGGCAGGGATCGGCATCCTTGAGCAGGCCGCTCCGATGATCCAGGACTTCTTCCGCCAGCCCGACGGCACGTCCCTGGCCAGCGCCGCAGTGGCCGCCGGCTTCGTGGGGCTGCTCTCGATCGGCAACATGTCCGGCCGCTTTGCCTGGTCCGCCACCTCCGATGTCACCGGCCGCAAGCGCATCTACATGGTCTACCTCGGCGTCGGCGCCGTGCTCTACACCGTGCTGGCGCTGGCCGGCTCTACGTCCACCGTCCTCTACGTGGCCCTCGCGTTCGTCATCATCTCCTTCTACGGCGGTGGGTTCGCGACGGCCCCCGCCTACCTGCGCGACCTCTTCGGCACGTTCCAGGTCGGAGCCATCCACGGCCGGCTCCTGACGGCCTGGTCCGCGGCGGGCATCGCCGGGCCGCTGATCGTCAACGCTTTCCTGGACGCGCAGGGCAAGCCCGGCGCGCTCAACGCCGCGTCCTACCAGCCCGCCTTGCTGACCATGGTGGGGCTGCTGGTGATCGGTTTCGTGGCGAACCTCTTGGTCACGCYGGTGGACGCACGATTCCACGAACCACGTCCTGGCCGCGTCCGGTCCGAAGAACCTGCCTTGGAGGGCTGAAATGAGCAGTGCACAGAGTTCCGTCACACCGTCCACCGGGAGGTTGGTCATCGCCTGGGCGCTTGTCGGCGTGCCGCTCGCGTATGGCGTCTATGAGACCCTCACCCGCGTGGCGGCCCTGTTTGGCTGACACGGTGGTGACAGAAGTCTTCGGTGATAGTCCGCGCGCCGTGAGCGCACCGTTCACACGCCCGGAGGCGTTCACCACCCGCCCCACGCTGCAGGGCACGTTTGGGATGAGCGCGTCCACGCATTGGCTTGCGACGGCGGCGGCCCAGTCCGTGTTGGAGCGCGGTGGGAACGCCTTCGACGCCGCGGTGGCGGGAGCGTTCGTGCTCCATGTAGTGGAGCCGCACCTCAACGGGCCCGGCGGAGACATGACCGGGATCTTCGTCACCGCGGACCGGCCGGAGCAGCCCATAGTCCTGATGGGGCAGGGCCCGGCGCCGGCCGGGGCCACGGTGGAGCACTACGTGGCCGAAGGCCTGGACCTCGTTCCGGGATCGGGTGCCCTGGCCGCCGCGGTGCCTGCCGCCGTCGACGCCTGGCTCCTGCTGCTGCGTGACCACGGGACGTGGGAGCTGGACTCGGTCCTGGACTTCGCGATCGGCTACGCGCGGGACGGCCACCCGATGCTCGGCCGGGTCGGAACCACCATCGCGGCCGTGTCCGCGCTGTTCGAGGCGCACTGGCCCACGTCGGCTGAGCTGTGGATGCCGGGCGGCCGAGTCCCGGTTGAGGGCGAGCTGGTGTGGAACCCGGCCTATGCCCGCACCCTGGAACGGCTCGTGCAGGCCGGAGTCAGGGAATCCACCCGCGAGGCGGGAATTGATGCGGCCCGCCGCGAGTGGCGGGAGGGGTTCGTGGCCCGCGCCATGGTGGAGTCGGTTCAGTCCCCGCACCGGCATTCCTCGGGCACGGATCACCGCGGAGTGCTCGCCTTGGACGATCTCGCGGGATTCGAAGCCGGGTATGAGGCGGCCGCCACTGTGGAGTTCCGGGGCCACACGATTGCCAAGACCGGGCCGTGGGGCCAGGGGCCGGCGCTGCTGCAGACCCTGGCCATCCTGTCCGGTTTCGAGGACCGGTTCCTTGATCCGTCCACCGAGCTGGGGGCGCACACCGTCCTGGAGGCGCAGAAGCTCGCGCTCGCGGACCGGGAGGCATACTACGGCGACACGGACGTGCCGCTCGATTACCTGCTCTCGGAGGACTACTGCGCCGGCCGCCGTGCCTTGATCACGGAGCGGGCGTCCCACGACTTCCGGCCTGGCACCGTGCCCGGGCGGGAGCCGTACAGGCCACCACTGCGCACCAGTTACACGCCGCGGGCGCTCGCGGGCCATGCCGCCGCGGCCGGACTCGGCGTCGGCGAGCCCACCGTGACATCCGCGGGGGAGACCCGCGGCGATACCTGCCATATCGACGTCGTGGACCGCTGGGGCAATATGGTCTCCGCCACTCCGTCCGGCGGCTGGCTGCAGTCGTCCCCGGCGATCCCGGAGTTGGGCTTCTGCCTGGGCACCCGGCTGCAGATGACCTGGCTGGAGCCCGGGACGCCGTCCACGCTGACGCCCGGCAAACGCCCGCGTACCACCTTGACGCCCACGCTCGTGCTGCGGGACGGCCACGCAGTGACCGCGCTGGGGTCGCCCGGCGGCGACCAGCAGGACCAGTGGCAGCTGCCGTACCTGCTGCGGACCATCGTGGGCGGGTATTCGCCGCAGCAGGCCATCGACGCACCGACGTTCCATACGACGTCGATGCCCGGGTCCTTCTGGCCGCGCACCTGGGAGCCCGGCGGCGCCGTCGTCGAGAACCGGCTCGGTGAGGACGTCATCGCGGGGCTGGAACGCCGCGGGCATGTGGTCAGCCGGGCTGGTGGCTGGGCGCTGGGGCGGTTGTCCGCCGTCGTGCGGGATCCTGAGACCGGGGTCCTGCAGGCTGCCGCAAATCCGCGCGGTGCGCAGGGGTACGCCGCGGGCCGGTAGCGGTTGGCGGTGCGTAGCGGTGGAGCTGGGGATGCTCGCTTCCTAGCCGGAAGCCTTGAGCCGGTCCATGAAGCGGAGCGACTCGGCAACTATCTGCTGCTGCGCCTCGTTGCGGCTGATGCCCGGCTCGCCGTCCCCGGGCTGCCCACCGTAGTCACCGAAGAACGCGTGCACGCCGCCCACAACCGTTGCGTAGGTGGTGGTTGGCGGGAGCAGGGGCCTCGACGCCGCGATCTTGTCCGGGGTGCTCAGGCCATCGTTTGTGCCGGAGATGGAGAGCACCGAGAGGCCCTGCGCGTCCGCCATGTTCTCTGCGGGGTACGAAGCAAAGAGCAGCAGCCCGGAGACGTCGTGATTCGCCGCCGCGAACGATGATGCGCTCACGCCGCCCAACGAATGACCACCGACGGCCCAGGAAGCGATTTCGGGATGCCGGTCCATGGCTGCGCGGGCCTGGTTGGTGTCCAGCAGGGAGACGCCAAGGGGTGGCTTCAGGATGACGACTAGATGACCCGCGTCCGCGAGCGGCTGCAGCAGGTCCTGATAGGCGTGCGCGTCGACCCTGGCACCGGGGTAGAAGACGAGACCCGTGGTGGCTTGGCCCGCCGGGGCAAGGGTGATCGAAGTGGCGTCTTCTGCAGCCTTTGACCCGGCTGGTGCGGTCGCGGTGGGCCCATTGGCCGGGGCCGTCTTCTCCCGGTCGGGTTGGTGGGGGAACGGGCTGAGCCACATCAGCGCCGCCACGAAACCGAGGACCGTGAGCCGGCCTGCGATCCCGCGGACCAACTGCCAGGTGGAAATGTCACCGCTACGCTGCTGTTTGCCGCCGAAGAACCAGCGTCTGACCAGAATCAGCGCCCACAGAATCCCCAGTGCGACGGCGGCCACCAGGAGAGCGGGCAGGGCGGGGTGGCCGCCGAGGACGGCCGGGTTGCTGAGCAGCATCCAGAGCGGGACCACTATCAGGGCGGCCGCCGCGAGAGCGCCGCTCCAGTTCAGGATCGAGGACTTCCAGGAAGTGGAGTTGGGCCCTTTGGGGACGGGGCCGCGGGTTTCGGTGGGGTTCGCAGGACGAAAAGGCTGGCCTTCCTTCACGGCTTGATGATATCGCCCCGGCAGCGGAACCCGATGGTGTCCGGGTGCGGCAAAACCCCGTCACCGGCTCGATCAGCGGCCGCTGCGCCCCACCCACAGCCCATGCAGCAGCGGAAGCACTGACGCGATCATCAGGACATTGCCGAGCACCATGTCATCCGCGCGGACCACGGAGCCGGAAACCAGCAGGGCGCCGAAGATCAGCGCCGATGCTGATCGCTGCGCCGTGCGGTCAAGCCGTCCCAGCTGCCGCTCGAGGCGCGGATTTGCCACCGACAGTGAACCGTCCTCGAGTCGGGTTAGCAGCCCGTCCAGACGTTTCGGCAGACCCAGCGCCATCCCGGCGGCATCGAGCGCCTGCTGGGCAACGTCCTGCACGATGTTGCCGCGCTCGTCGCGCAGCAGCTGCGCCGCATAGGGTTCGACCGAGTCCCACAGATTGAACCGGGCGTCCAGCGAGCTGCACACACCCGACGTCAGTGACATGGCCCGGATGATGAGCAGGAAGTTCTCCGGGAATTGGAAAGGCAAGGACCGGACAGTGTCACCGAACTCCACCGCGAACTCCCGGAACTCCCTGGGGTCGACCTCGCGAAGCTCGGCGAAGCCCATCCCGCCAAATCGGGCGAAGAGGTGCGTCATTGCCCGCTCAAGCTCCACAGTGTCCGCCGAAGGCACCAGCACACCGACGTTCCGGATGGCGGCCACCAGACCCTTGCCGTCACGCGAAGCGGCCGCGATGAGCAGCTTCCGCAGACCGCTGCGTGTGCTCGGCGGGATCTCGCCCATCATGCCGAAGTCGATGAAGGTCAGCTTCCAGGGGTGCGCTGCGGATGGATCCGTAGCCGGCGTGACAAAAATGTTGCCCGGGTGCGGATCGGCGTGGAAAAACCCGGTGGTGAACATCTGGTCGAACATGACGGAGGCAAAAACCGGGGCGACCTGCGCCGGGTCGATACCGGCAGCCAGCAGCGCCACCGAGTCCGTAATTTTGATCGCTGTCACGTCTTCGAGGGTGAGCACGCGGCGGGTGCTTCGCTCCCAGACGACGCCGGGCACCTCCACCCGGGCGTCATCGGCAAAATCGACCCCGAACCGCTCCGCGTTCGCCCCCTCATTCAGGTAGTCGATTTCCTCAAGGCTGGTCTGCGCAAACTCCTCGACCAGGGCGGGCATGTCAGCACGATCTGACACCAGGCGTACGTGGCTGAGCCAGCCGCCCACTTTGCGCAGTGCCGCCAGGTCGACGTCGACAATGTCGTTGATGCCCGGCCGCTGTACTTTCAGAACCACACGGTCGAGACCGGTGTCGGCGGCGTCGTCCGGGCGAAGCCTGGCCCGGTGCGCCTGCCCGAGGGACGCTGCCGCGATCGGTGTCTCCTCGATCGAGGCGAACAACCGCTCCAGCGGCGCGCCCAGCTCAGCTTCGGCGAGGGCTCGGATCGCGGAGAACGAAACCGGAGGCACCTCGTCCTGCAGCCCCTCGAGTTCCTTGGTGATCTCGGGCGGCAGCACGTCGAGCCGGGAGGACAGGAACTGTCCGACTTTGATCATGAGGCCGCCGAGGTCCACCGCCAGCGCATGGAAGCGCTGCGCGAAGCGCCGCATCCTCTTCGCCCTGGTGCGCTCGGCAATCCTCACCAGCCCGATGCGGGGGAGGAGCAGCTCAAACCACCAGGTCACCGCGAGATGCCACGCGGCGAAACGTAGGATGCGGCGGTAACGGGCCCGGTGGTTCCCGGCGCCGGGGACCGTGGCTGCCCGGTCCCGGCGAACCGACGTCACCCCCGTCAGCCCTGGGCGAGGATCGCGTACAACCGGCGGCGCGCGTCATCGAGCACCGCCACGGCTTCCTGCACCTGCTTCGGCGTCCCGGTGCGTCCCACCTGGGAGGCGGCTTGTGCGAGCTCGACGCCCGCCTTGGGCAGCGCCGCGAACCCCGAGCCCGATGCTGGACCCGACTCCCAGGGCGCTGACATGCCGGCACCCGCTACCTCCTCGCGGCCCGCCTCCGTCAGGGAATAGATCTTGCGGCCGTTGGATTCCTCAGCACGGATAATGCCCTCGTCGGCCAGCAGTTGGAGGGTTGGATAGACGGAGCCAGCGCTGGGCTTCCAGGTCCCGCCGCTGCGCTCCTCAATTTCACGAATGATCTGATAGCCGTGCATCGGCCGCTCGGCGAGCAGTGCCAGCACAGCCGAGCGCACCTCGCCGCGCCCCGCCCGGGATCCCGAGCGCTTCTCGAACCTCGAACGCAACTCCTCTACGGCCTGCCACATGCCGTCGACATTGTTGCCRCGAAATCCGCCTGCCGGGTAAGAACTGCGCATCATGCTCTCCTCTGGACAACCGTGAGCGATATACAACGATAGCCAACGATACACGCGCAGATTTGCGAAACCAAGAGCGATAGCCATCCACATCTTGCATCGTGATGCCACAGCAAGGAGACCCGTCGAATGCCAAAAAATAACGGGTCAAGGAACCACGGCCCATTAGCCAATGTGCAGTCAGGCGTGTTGCCTCAGCCTCGCTTCCAGTCAGCCTTCCGGACCGAACGACGATGCCTTTGGGCTTCTGAAGAAATTAGCCAATGCCGACCGCACCAACACCGCCCATGAACCCTCGTTGGTGGCGTCAGCGTTCCTTATTTGCGGTTTCCCGGGCCCGCTTAGCGGGCGTACGGCGCTAACTTGCATGCTGCCAGGCCAGTCCTGCCTGAGTGCCCGAAATAAACCCACCGAACCACGCGATTCCGGCTGGGCCCAACACCAAACAGAGGACGAGGACCAGCACCAAAACCAGCATGGCAAGCCATCGCCAGAGCGGCGAAAAACGCAGCAACCACACGCCCACGGCCAGACCTGCGAGTAATGCAACGACCTCCTGCATCACATGGTCCTGAGGCCCGAGCACGATCACCGCGGCCGTGGCGCTCAAGAGCACGCCACTAAGGATCAGAGCATTCCTTACCGGATGCTCAGCTTTCCTTCCCACAACAGCCAACCCTTTCTTGGCCTGTTTTGCCCACCATCCGAGTCCGCTTTGCAGTTGGTCGCCACCGAAGCCGACGGTGCCACCTCCAAAGGCGGCGCCCCACACGCGCTATGGTGCTCGGAGGCTGCATGTTGCGGATCCGGTGCGGGACGAAGTGCGTCGCGGGCTGACGTGCGAAGGCTTCTACTGCACGACGCGGGAGGACCAGATTGGAGGAGCTAGTCGAATTTCAGATCCAGCATCGGTAAGCACATTTTTCCCGAGCAGTTTCTAACTGCCATTAGCAAAATCGGTGAGCTTTTGAAGAAGTTCTTCGTATTCAGCGTTGAGAACATCATCGACTGATCCGTTCTTGTAAACGTATCGGTCGCTGAGGCTGCCGCTGCCCTGCCCAAAGCTCCCAAAGACCCACTCTCGCGCCTCGTCCACAGCCTTAGTTGACGAATCAGCGCGAAGTTTTACCGCGAGATCTTCGTAATTCTGAGCTAGTTTGGCGAGCTCCATAATTCTCAGCAGACTCGCAAACCTGAGCATATCGAGTGTCAGAGTATCTATATCAGTGCCCATGTTTAATCCAATTTCCATTCTTTGAGAATTTCTCCCGCGGTCCTTGCGTCTGGAATATAGACTTGGGGAGTTCCGCCTGGATAAATCGTGCCATCCAACCCGGTCTGCGGTGCGGTCATCCCTTCGTGCACAGCAGTTCCGGCTGGGAACCTAGCCATGAAAGCGCTATCGATGGGGCTCTTGCCGCCGCCAGGCCACTCAGGCAACACCGCTTTGTCATTTCTAACTTGCTCGACACTGATCGGTGCGTCCTCGGACCACCAGCGACCCCACGGATTTCCGGCTTCTCCGCCCCTGTACAAAATTGTATCTTCGCTAAGGTATCTAGATTTGTAGGCTCCGTCTGTAAAGTTCGCGGCTGGATTACCACGCATTCCTTCCAGCGTCGGTGGCAGGTCTCCGAGTTTGGTGGTCGCCGAGGGTGGGACATCGACTTTACCCGCGCGACCACCGATGGGTAGGGCTCCGGTCCCAGTGCTAATTGCGGTAGCCCGTATGAACCCCGTCGGAGTGTGGGGCCCTGGCCCGGTGAGGTAGCCGCCTGCCCCGCTGATCGCCCCGTCAACGCCATTTTCCACGGCCATGCGCACCACGGGGTTGTTGACGAGCTTGCCCGCCATCATTCCCACACCGCCGCCTACCATTCCAAGGCCACCGGAGATCGCGGCCTGGCCCCAGTTGACTTCCCCGGTGGTTGCTTTCTGGATCACGACGTCGGCGCCGAAGCTCATCAGCCCCAAGCCTGCGACCTGGCCGCCGGGGACGAACATCAACACCGCCCCGCCCACAACGGCCAGGCCGCCGACGACGTATTCCCAGTTGTCTTTGACCCAGTTCCCGGCCGCGGCGAACGCTCCCCGGCTGGAGCCATCGTAGGCCTTCAGCTCGTCATCCGTCAGCGGACGCAGCCCGGTGGGGTCTGTGGTGTTCAGAGGGTTGTTGCCGGCGTAGGCGTAGGGGTTTCCGTCCCAGCCCGCGCCGAAGACGGGGGAAAGGGGGTCGGTGGAGAGGAAGCCACGGGTGGCCGGGTCATACGCCCTGGCACCGAGCCATTCCAGGCCCGCGATGTCCAGGCCGCCGTTGCCGGTCAGGGTGATCCCGGCGGGCAGCTCACCGGCAAGCCCCGGCACAGCTCCCCAGCCGGCGGCCCCAGCACCGGGCGTGCCGCCCGGACCCGGGTCCGGGATAGACGGCGCGCCGATGACTGCCCAGGGATCGGTCTGGTCGGTGGGGCGGGCTGCGCGCCAGCCCGGCGCCGTCCAGGCCTCGCCGATCCCGGTGACACCACCAGGCAGCGAAAGGACCTGTTCACCGTCAAAGCCGGCCAGGGCGGGGATGGGGCTGGCGGTGTCCCACCACAGCTCCACACCATCGATGGCAGCGAGTTCGCCGAGTGCGTCCACCCACAGCTCATGCCGGGAGGTTTCCATGCCGTCGGGGGTGCGGTCGGCCGCGCTCTTCAGGTGGCCGGTCTGGCCCCATGCGTACTCGGTCCAGGACCCGTCCGGGAGTATCAGCCGGGTTCGGCGCCCCAGCCCGTCGTGGACGTACTCCGTCCGGGACCCGTCCGCGTCCGTGACGGCAAGGAGTTGCCCCGCGGCGTCGTACTCGTAGGTCCGGGAGCCGGCCGGGGTGGATTCGCGGATCGGGCGCCCGCCGGCGTCGTATACCCACTCCGAGACGGAAGCCGGCGCGGAATCCTCCGGGTCCCCGCTCCTGGTGGTGGCGGCCGAGACCATCTGCCCGGCCCCGTCGTAGCCGTAGCGGGTCACGGCACCGGCGCGGGTCAGGGCCGTGATCCGGCCGTCCCCGTCCCGGCCGATCAGGGTGGCATCGGCCGAGAGAAGATCGTTGCGGTCGGTGCGGCTGTGCTCGGACAGGCTGCCGTAGCGGTAGGCCCATTCCTGGACGAGGTCCCCGGCGGTGGCGGAGGTGATACGCCCCGAGGCGTCGTGGGTGAACACGGCCTCCCCGAGCCGGGGGTTCCTGACGGCGGTCACCCGGCCCGCAGCATCCCGGATGTAGGTGGTGGTGGTGCCGTGCGCGTCGGTGAATCCGGTGCGGTTCCCGTCGGCGTCGTACTCCCACGACATTCCGCGGCCGCCGCGGGTGCGGGAGGTCAGCTGCCCGCGCCGGTCATACGCCAGCTCGTGCTCCACCGCCAGCCCGTCAGCGCCCGTGTAATCGGTAATGATCACGCGGCGGCGGATCAGGTCGCGTTCGACGGCGGCCAGGAGTTTCCCGTCGACCGAGGTGGAGGATTCCCGGCCGGCCGAATCGTACGTCCAGGTGGTGGTGTGCCCGTCCGGGTCGGTCTGGGACAGTTGCCGCCCCGCAGGATCGTAGGTGGCCGTGGTCACCCGCCCGAGCGGATCGGTCACGGAATCGACCTTGTCCGTGGCCGTGTAGGTGCGGGTGGTCACCCCGCCCAGGGGATCGGTGATGCGGACCAGGCGCCCGCGGATGTCGTACTCGAACCGGGTCCGGCCGCCCACGCCGTTGACGGTCTCAGTCAGTTCCCCGGCGGTGTTGTATTTGAACCGGCGGGTGCCATACCAAGTGTCTTGGGAGAAGGTCAGCCGCCCGGTCTTGTCGTAGCCGTACCGGGAAACGCCCTGGCCGGGGGCGCGGCGGGACAGGAGCCGCCCGCACGGATCGTACTCGAAGGTCTCGACCTCGCCCGTGGGCAGCGTCCGGGCGGTGACACGCTGATCGGCGTCGTAGGCCAGTTCCGTGACCGCGCCGAGCGGGTCCGTGGTTTTCCAGGGCCGCCCGCACCCGTCGTACTCGTACCGGGTGACGGCACCGGTGGGGGAGGTGATCGACGTGATCTTCCCGGCCACGTCCCGGGCCAGGACCGTCAGGCCGCCTTCGCCGTCGACGAGCTCCACCGGGTTGCCCGCCGCGTCATAGGAGACGAGCTCCGCGGAGCCGTCCGCACCCTGGACCTGCGTGGGGCGCCCGTACTCATCGAAGCTGAAAGTTGAGGACGCGAACGCGTCCGTCAGGGTGGCCGTGCCGGCCTTGCGATCTGCGGTCGCGTCTGTGCGGACCCCGGTCGGGTCGACGACGGCGGTCAGGGCGCCGACCTTGTCGTACTCCCGCCCCCAGCCGTGACCGGCGGGGTCCGTGATCCCGACCAGCCGGGAAAGTGTGTCATGGACAAAGCCCCACCGGGCGCCGTCCGGCAGCACCGCGCCGGTGACGTTGCCGAGCTCATCGAAGACCCGCTCAATGGCCCGGCCCAACGGATCGATCGTCCGGACCAGTTCACCGTTGACGGCGTATTCGAGTTCGGTCCGCCCGCCGTCCGGGGCGACGAACGCCGTCGTCCGCCCTGCCGAATCGTGCTCGAAGGCCCAGACGGCGCCGTCCGGGTCCTCACGCCGCACCAGCAGGCCCGCACCGTCATAGCTGAATCGGGTTTCAGCCCCGGACGGGCTGAGCGCCGCAACCGGGCGGCCTGCATGGTCACGGACGATCCTCGCGACGTCCCCCACTGCATTTCGGGTCGCGACCAGGTCCCCGAACCCGTCGTACTCAAAGCCGACCGTCACTCCGGCCGGGTCCACTACTTGGGCCAGTTGCCCGTTCCGCCACTGAAGCTCGGTGCGCCCGCCCAGCGGGTCCACGATCACCGAGGGGTCCCGCGACACCTCGTCGGCATACTCATACGAGACGACCGACCCGGACTCCGTCACCAGCGTGGTGATGCGGTCCTGCTCATCCCAGCCGTAGGTGAGGTCCGCGCCTTCCGGGGTCACGGTCCGGATTTTCCGGCCCCGCCCGTCGTAGGCGTGCACCGTGACGGTTCCGTCGCGCTCCGTGAACGACACCAGATTTCCGTGGCCGTCGTAGGCCATGGACTGCCGCTGGTCATGGGAATCGAGCACGCCGACCAGGCGGCCCTTCGCGTCGGCGATCCACGAATTGGACCGGGTGCCGTCCTCATCCGAAACGACCGTGACGCGGCCGGGCAGATACGCGAACCTGGTCCGGCGCCCATGCTGGGAGGTCTGCAGGACAACCCTGCCGTGTTCGTCGTAGGTGTTCTCTGCCTCGAGAACGCCCGCAGCCGAGACCACAGCTTCGATCAGGCCCTGCTCATTCCACCGGTAGGTGCGCGCCCCGAGTTCGGTTGCCACGCGCGTCAGCCTGCCACCGGCGTCGTACTCGTACTCCACCCGGCGCCCGTCCGAGGCCCGCACCACGGCAACAAGCCCGTCCACGTACTCGACGTCGAGGAACCGGCCCCGCGCATGCGCCAGCCGGGTCACCAGTCCGCTACTACCGCCGTCGGCTGGCCTTTCCCGAAGAACGGACACCGTCCGGCCAGGCCCGGACCCGGCACCGAGCCACACGCCGGTCGGGCTGTAAGCCCACCATGCGCCCTGGTTGTCCCGGACCACGAGGAGCTCGACCGTACCCTCAGGCAGGGAGCCCAACTCCGTGAGGACAGCCGTGGTGGCGGGTTCGCGGGTCAGCCAGTAATTCTCTCCCACACCCCTGCCCCAGCCGGTGCCCTCCCGGGGGAAGTCCACGGCGCGGCCGTCGGCCATCACCCACCGGCAGCCCTCATCCGAGACCGTGAGGTACTGATCCAGAACCGAGGCCCAGCCCGGACCGAACACCCCGGGCATCTCCAAACCGGACGCCAGCGAGTTGTACATCCGGGACAAGAACAGATTCGAGGAAACCCCCGCGAACCCCAGATCCAACTCCGGCTCGATGAAGTTTCCTGTCGAAGTGTTCACGGGATCATTCGCGTACCCGCTGGTGGGCATCGCGCCCGCCGCCGTCGGCGGATCGATGACCAACCCGGACCGGTTGGCGCTCACGCCGGCCGCTGCCAACGCCTCATTCACGGCTGCATCCGAGAGAGTCGAGATGTTTCCCTCGCCGCCGGCGGCCGCAAACGCGTCCGCGACCGTTACCGCCCACTTCGCGTCGTTCTCGTTCGCCTGCAAGTACCGCCGGTATGCGGTGATCACTCCGGACGCGTCTATTGAACCCCAGTAGCAATCAGACGCGAAGGAGGACATATGCCCGTGCAACGAGGCCGGCTCGGCCGCCAACCCGTCGTCCAGGCCCCGCGACCCTGCCGCGAAAGACCGCAGAAGAGCCGGACGCGCCGAGGACGTCCCGCCCCCGTACCCGCCGCCGGGCGCCGGGGTATTCCGCGATCCCGTCCTGGCATCGGCCGGGGCAAACACCGGAGCCTTCCCCGGTTCCCCGCCCGGCCGTTCTTCCTCGCCGAAGAAGAAATCACCGGCCTGCTCGAGCAGATTCCGGTCATTATGCCGCCGGACCCACTCGTTGTTCTTCTCACGCCGGGCGTCCTCCTCATGCCCGGCGTCGATCATTTGCCCGACGTATCCGGCCACCGTCCGCAACGCCGACACCAACGCGTTTGCGTCATTCTTCGCCGTGGCAGCGTTGGCCTCGAAAACCTCAGAGAAGTGCCCCTTGAAGTCCTCCTTCGCTGAGGCGACGTACGATGCCCGCGAACCCGACTGCTCCTCAAGCCTTGACGCCGCCGATTCGAACGCCGACCTCACCGACCCGGCCACGGCGTAACTGAACCGCCCACCATCAGATGCATCCGAAGCCGGCAACAGCGGCATCTCAACGAACTCGGTCACAACCAAAGCCCCCCACAGAACAAGAACCGGAACATAAAAAAACCACCAAACCGTGCATCGGCCGGGTAACCGCACCACTCACCAAAGTGGCGCGATTACCCGGCCCTCACACCAGCAAGTACAGACTCAGGCGCCGCCGCCAGCGGAGAAGATGTCCTGCGAGATCTTCTGCAACTGCCCCCGCAACTGTTCCAGCTCAGTCTTGGCCTTATCCAAGGCAGCCTTCGTCTCCGGCCACGTCGAACCACGGAACTGCGCAGCCAAGGGGCCATCCCAAATATTCGGATCTGACAAAATCCTTCCCTGCGCGTCCAACGCCGAGATCTGATCCGTGAAACCACCGTTAATGATCGACTGCACCTGCCCAATCGCAGCCTTCGCTTGCTCAGTAGACAACACACGCGACATAGAAAATTCCTCCCAAGAGACAACCGCTTCTCCGCCGGACGCAGCACCGCCGGCGACCGGACGGTGCCGACGCTACCAACACACGTCAATAAATCCAACAAAAAGAAAAACTAGGACGGCCGGACATGACCGCCCATGTCATACGCATGACACATGCAAACCGCGATTAGTCCATTCGTGAGCTAAACCCCGTATCATGCTGAAGGCACCATGAACGGAAGAGGGGACGATCATGCCCAGACGGACTACCACGCACCAGCACACCCGGGGGCGCCGGATCGCGCCGGGCCGGGCGCTGTGCGCCTTCCTGGCCGCCCTGGGGCTGATCGCGACGACGTCGTGCGGCCCGGCCCCCGAACCGGAGTCGGTGTCCAATCCGGTCAAGCTCCTGCAGAGCGTCCGCGTGGGCATGTCCCCGGCCGCCGGGGTCGAGACGATCGAAGGCACCACCATCTCCGTGTCAGCGGCCGGCGACTCCTCCGCAGCGGACACGAAGTACGACGCATCCCAGGCGGTGGGCGAACTGCCGGTGCGAGTGAGCCTGCAGTACCGGGCCGGAGAGAAGTCCGGCTCCGACCTCACCGAGCTTCAAGGCCACACCGGGCCGGTCGAGATCGACCTGACACTGGAGAACCTCACGGTCAAGCCGCGGGTCATCGAGTACGATGCCGCGGGCCAAACCCGCTCCGATACCGCCCTCGTGGGCGCCCCGCTGACTATCGCCGCCTCAACGAAGCTCACCGGTGTACGGGCCGACGACGTCACCGCCGGCTCTGCGGACGGCGGAACGGGCACCAACGGCGTCCTGAGCAGCACCGAGGACGGTGCCACCGTGGTGCAGTGGGCCACCGTGCTGGCCCCGCCGCGTTCCGGGGCGAGCACCACGCTGCGCCTCGTTGCTGATGTCAAGGACTTTCAGGTCCCCGCTTTCGACGTGGCGGTGCAGCCGGGCCTCAACACCGACCTCAGCGCGGACGGCGTGCTCGCCGGCGCGTTCTCCTCCGGTGCGGGCTCCGAGATGGGGCTGCAACGCCGCACCATCTCACTGGTCTCGGACGTCAACACCGTGCTGACCAAGGCCGGATCCACCATCACCGAGGTCCGGCAGAACCTGCAGGAGACCTCTCAGACCCTGGGAGCGAAGACCGCGGGCGAGCTGCGCGATAACTCCCAGGCCCTGGCCGCAACCATGTTGGACCTGAAGGAGCAGCTGAAGACTCTCGGCGCCGACCTGGAGGCCGCGACGAAGTCAACGCAGTCCACCACTGCGTCCCAGCTGAAGCTGACCGTCGCCGCCGTGGACGCGATGCTGGGCGACACCTCGGCCGTGCCCGCGACGGCTCCCATCAACGGTGACGGCTGCACCGCGGAGGTGCCCAAATCGGGGAAGGCGGCCACGGTCTACTCCAGCATCCAGACCATGGCTTCGCAGCTCGACGCCTACGCGAAGGTAAGCGCGGGCTGCCGGGATATCGTCGCGGGCGCCATCAAGGCCACCATGGGCCCCGAGGACCCCACCGCGGAGGAATGCGCAGAGCAGGGTTCGATGACATGCTCCCTCTACGGCTCTGCCGTGACCGTCACGGGTGCGTTGCTGGGCCTGGTGACGAAGGGCGACGAGCTCGTGGCGGACCTGCAGCCGCAGATGGTCGAGGGCGCGATCAAGGATCAGGAGGCCGCCGCCGTCACGCTGGAAAAGGTTCGCGCCGATTTCGCTGCGGTCCTCGACGGCGCCGAGACCACCGAAGACTACAAGACTGCCCTCGCAAACGTGGAAGAAGCGATCAAGTCCGCCCGGGGCTCCGTCGACGCGACCCGGGACGCGGCCGCTGCGGTCCGCGGCAGCATCGACGGCCTGCGGCAGAAGCTGGGCGACATCAAGAAGACTGCGCAGAACGCCCGGGGCGAGTTGGGTGACCGCTCGCTGCTGAACGGCTCGATGACGCAGCAAACGCAGCGGCTCGCCGACGAGTTGTGCAAGATGGCCGACGGCGCCTTGCCCCGCGAGGGCCGACTGTCCGCCGAGCAGGCGGAGCGGCTGCGTTCCTACTTGACGTCCGCGCCGTGCGAGCCCACGGATGAAAGCGGAAACCCGGCGCAGGAACTGCGCCCGCCGCTGGGGTTCAAGGACCCGCTGGACGATCGGATCCAGGCCCAGACGGCCGCCTGGGACGCGCTCCTGGCGGCCACCGACACCACCGCCCCGGACGAGGAGATCGGCCAGGCGTTCACCACTTTGGGAACGGCGATCGACGACATCGACGCCAAGCTGGACGCCATCAACAAGGCCACGAAGGCGCTCGATGGCGCCGCCACGGGCGACGTCAACAGCAACAAGCGCGAACTAGTTGCCCTGGACGCCGCGCTCGGTAAGGCGATCGACTCCTCCGGCCGGGTAGGCTCGACGCTCGCGAAGCTCAAGGAGCAGCAGGACGGGCTCGGCGACAAGATCAAGGAGTCCCTCCGCGAGGTCTCGGCCGAGACCGCCGCCGAGGTCTACAAGACCGTGGACGAGCAAGTGCGCCGGGTCGCCGAGATCGGCGACGCGGGCTCCGACGCCGTGATCACTGCCTTCAACCACTCCATCTCCGGTTTGAAGTCCACCTCGGACGAGGTGGTGAACGACGCCGAGGGCACGGTGAATAAGCAGCGGGACGAGCTGCGCGGGCAGAGCGACGCGCTGGCCGCATCCCTGGACAAGAGCACGCAGTCCTCGCTCGCGAACATCGCCTCCAGCACGTCCGGCTCAACCCGTGACGTCGAGGGCGCCAGCGCCCTCCTGTCCTCAAGCCTCACCAAGGTGATGCTCGACCTGGGCGACCGCTCGGTGAACGGATCCGGCCTGCTCGGCTCCATGGCCACAAGCGCCGCCAAGGCCGACACTGCCGACTATCAGCTGGCACTGGCATCGCAGAACGCTGAGGGCTATGCCAATATCCGCTCCAGGGACGTGGCGGGGCTGCTGCTGCGCCAGGCGCAGTTCAAGGCTTCACTCACCGCTGTCGACGAACTGCCACCGTTCCACCTCGAGGTGCCGGCCGGCGCCACGTCGCAGACCCTGTACACACTGAAGATCGGCGGCACCGCATGAGCTCCCGCACCGGGCTCACGACCCTGATCGTCGCGGGCATCACTGTCGTACTCGCGGCTGCGATCGCCCTGACGACTGTGGCGCTGAGCCGTCCCAAGGAGGCTTCACGGCCCGATCCGGTAGCCGCGACGGTTCCCGTCGCGCTGAAAGCCGAGGGCCTGCCGAACGACTTCTCCATCGGCGTCGTTCTCACGCTCGGCCAGTCCGGCGAGCCCGGCTCCGAGTACAACCGCGCAGCACAGGGCGCGATCGTCGCCGCACAGCGCTTTGCCAAGGGCGGCGCCGCCGTCGCCCTCGTAGCCCAGAACGACCGCGGCACGGAAGATGGCGCCCGCGCCGCCGTCCACGCGCTCGCCGAACAGGGAGCATCGGGTGTCGTCGTGGCGACCACGGGTGCGCCGGCCCGGGCCGCGGCTAAGGCCGCCGAGGAGCTCGGCCTCCCGGCGATCCTGCCCTACGCCGAACCATCCGACCCCGCGCAGGCCACCTGGACCACGAGGCCGTCGGGCGCATCCGTCGCGGCCGCCCTTCGAACCGCGCTGAACGGCAAAAACAGGGTGCTGCTCGTCGGGGACGGCGGCGAGGTCCCTGCGTCGGTCGGGATCTCACAGACGCTGACCCTCGATGGCTTCGACGCGGTGATGGACCTGGCCCAGGAGGCCGCCATCCGAACAGGGGACCAGCTGCGCCCGCCTGCCGAGGACGCCCCAGCAGGCGCCGGGTCCACGAGGGTCGCCGAGCCCGCGGACGCCGTGGTTGTCTCGGCCGCCACCCCGCAGCGGCTGGCCCGGCTGGTCCAGGCCTTGCAGGCCCGCGACGTGTCCGTCCCCGTGGTCATTCCGGACGGCGCCACTGCCCCGGCCTTCGCCTCCACGCTGTCCGAGCTCGACGGCGCCGCCTCCGGGCAGCTGGTCAGCGTTGCCCCGGCCGGCGGCGATGCCACGGCGCTCCAGCAGGACGCCCAGGGGCGCGGGATGTCCGCATTCCTGTCCGCCGTGCGCCTGGCGTCCGGTGACCCGAAGGTCAAGAACCTGACGGGCGATGCCGCGTTTTCCGCCGACGCATGGGCGGCGGACTCACGCAGCCACGACGCCGTCGTCGCCCTCGTACGGGCGGCCGCGTCGGCTGGAAGCGGCGAGCCGTCCAAGGTCGGCGCGGCGTTGCGCACCATGTCCTTCGGTCCTGGTGACGGCCYCGCCGGGCCGGCGCTGGATTTCTCGCGCTCCGCGGCGCTGACCGCGGAGGCAATCCCGGTCTACGCTTCCCCTCAGGACCTGGGCCTGCGCCCGCCGGACGAGGCCGCTCCGCGGCTCGTCTGGGTGCCGGCGCCGGCAAACCCCTGACCACCTGCCCCGGCTCGCCCCTGGGCGGGCGGGAACCATCCACCACTGAAGGAGCGCCCCGGTGCGTGTGCTGATCGACCTGGACGAGCGCCGCTTTGAGTGCGACGTGGCTCACGCCGCGCCTGCCACGACGCTGACAGACCTCGTGGAGGCCGCCGGTGGCCCGCGCCTTGCACCCGATGAGGCGGTGTTCGTGAACGAGGCCGAGGTGCGTGGTTCCACCCCCGTCTCAGAGCTGATCTTCCTGGAGGGCAGCCGCATCTCGCGGGCGCCGTGGCAGATTCCGCAGCGCGTGCGCGGCTGGAGCGTGACGCTCGCCGGCGGCCAGCGCACCGGCGGCGTGATTGACGTTCCGCACGGGCGAGAGATGCTGATCGGCCGGTCCCCTCACGCCGATCTGAGCCTTCCGACCGAAAGCGCGTCATGGGACCACTGCCGGCTGCGCCGGGAGGAGGACGGGCTGCGGGTGCTCGATGGCGGGTCCACGAACGGCACCCTCGTCAATGGCGAGCCGGTGGGGGAGGACGGGGTCCTGGTCACCGAAACCGCCACGATCACGGCGGGCGGCGCRGTGCTCCTCCTGCGCCGGTCCCTGGACGAGACGCCAGCCCCGGCGCCCGGYAGCCTGCACAACCTCACACCGGCGGCGACAGCGCCCTTCAACCGGCCTCCCCGCCCCGGGCAGGCTCCGGCGGGCGAGCCCCTGGTCCCGCCGAGCCGCAAGGAAGTGCCGCCAGCCAGCAAATTCAGCTACATCACGGTGCTCGCGCCCCTCGTGATGGCGGCGGCGATGGTCTTGATCCTGCGGGACTTGCGCTTCGCGATGTTCGCCATGCTCAGCCCGGTCATGGCCGTGGGCATGTGGTTCGAACAAAAGCGCCGCCACGCCCGGGGCCTCAAAGAAGAGGACGAGCGCTTCGCCGGGGCGCTCCAGGGATTCGAGCGGCAGATCCGCGCAGCCGCGGCGACGGAGACCGCACGACGGCATCGGATGATCCCCGATCCCGCGACCGTAGTCCGGCGCCCCGCACTCCCCGCCACGTCCTTGTGGCAGCGCCGCGCCGACGCGGACGACTTCCTGGCCCTGCACGCCGGCACAGGTGACGTCCCCTGGAAGCCCGAGGTGGACCGCACCGCCGGATCGCGGCTGGATGAGAAGGTGAAGGACTCCCTCGCGGCCGCGCGCCTTCAGGCCGCGCCCGTGCTCGTGGACCTGACCGACGCCGGTGTGGTGGGTATCGTCGGGCCGCGGGAGGGGACTCTGGCGCTCGCGCGATCCCTCCTGGCCCAGGCCGCGGTGCACGTCGGCCCAGCCGACCTGACCATCGGCGTCTTCTGCGACGCCGGGCGCGCTGACGAGTGGGAGTGGGCTTCATGGCTGCCGCACACACGCCAGGCCGGCAGCAGCACGGGCGAACGGTGGATGTCTGCGGACCGCGAGGCGAGCCTGGCCATGCTGCGCACGCTCAAGGACGCGGTGCAGGAGCTGCCCACACCAGCGATGCTGGTGGTCCTGGACTCCGAGGTGCTCACGGAGGGCAGGGACGCGCCGGCACGCGCGCTGCTCGGCGCGGGCCGCTCCGTACCCGGGGCCCATGGGAGCCCGCAGCAGAGCCCGTCACGGGTGGCCGGCATCGTCATCGCGACCTCGGAGGAGCAGCTGCCGGCCTCCTGCACCACGATCATCAGGGTCGGGGCGGACGCAGCGGCCACTGTGGACCAGCCGGAGAACCTGACCCGCGTGGAGGACGTCATCCTGGCAGGACTGGACCAGGAGGAGGCCCTGCGCTGCGCAATGCGCGTGGCGCACTTCGACGATCCGGAGCTGAGCGTGCCCGGGGCCTCGCTGCCCCCGCTCGTGCGGCTGCCCGGGCTCCTCGGTTACGACCGCCCGGACTCGGCCACGATCCGTCGCCTCTGGCAGGCTCCCACCGGAGTCTCCACGCCGATCGGCACAGGGGAGAACGGCACCCTGACCCTGGACCTGGTCAAGGACGGCCCGCACGGCCTGGTGGGCGGCACCACCGGCTCCGGCAAGTCCGAGTTCCTCCGCTCGCTCGTGGCCGGCCTCGCGGCACGCAACGATCCGACCCGCCTGAACTTTATCCTCGTCGACTTCAAAGGCGGGGCGGCCTTCAAGGCATGCGAACGCCTTCCGCACACCATCGGCACGATCTCCAATCTGGACGAGCAGCTCGCCGACCGGGCCCTGCGCGCCCTGGAAGCGGAGATGGAACGCCGCCAGCGGGTCTTCGCGGAGGCCGGCGAGGGCATCGACAACCTGAACGCCTACCTGGCCACGAACCCGGCCGAGCCCATGCCCCGGCTGCTGCTCGTGATCGACGAGTTCGCCATGCTGGCCAAGGACTTCCCGGACGTGCTCAAAGCGCTCGTCAGCGTGGGTGCAGTGGGACGCACCCTGGGTGTGCACATGATCCTGGCGACGCAGCGCCCGGCGGGCGTCGTCAGCGACGACATCCTCGCGAACACCAACCTTCGGGTGGCCCTGCGGGTGCAGAGCCGCGACGACTCCAACAACGTCATCGGTGTGCCCGCCGCCTCGGCGATCGGCCGGGCCCAGATGGGCCGCGCCTTCGTGAAACTGGGCCAGGACGACATCACCCCCGTGCAGACGGCCCTCGTGACCGGACGGGCGCAGCTCGGCGCCGGGCCCGCCGTGGACGTGCGTGAGATCCGCCAGTTCGGCGTCCCCGTTCCCGCGGCGGCGCCGCCACGGTCTGCGGCCGTGGACGAGAACGACCTCGAACTCCTCATCGACGCGGTTGTCGAAGCCAACGCCGAGGCAGGGTACGCCCAGCCGCGGCAGGTCTGGCCGGAGGCCCTGGGCGAGCGTGTGGAGCTGGAGGGATTCCTCCATGAGGCCGACGGCGGCCGTCCCGCCGCACCGTCCGGCACTCCCACCGATCCCGCACCCCCGCGGCTGCCGATGGTGGGCGCCGTCCGAGGCTCCACGGTCCAGGTGGCCATCGTGGACGAGCCGGAGCTGCAGCGCCAGTCCGCGGCGGGATGGGACATGTCCGTGGGGAACCTGATGCTCATGGGCGTGGCCGGCTCCGGCACGAGCACCACGCTGGCCTCGATCGCGCTGACACTGGCGAAGGACGCCGATCCGGCCGAGCTGGACCTGATGATCCTCGACATGGGTTCCCGTGAGCTCGAAGCCCTGGAACGCCTGCCGCACACCGTGGCGTATGTGGGAACCGGGGCCGGTGCCAAGGAGCAGCAGGCCCGATTCCTGCGGCACCTGCACACCGAGCTCGAGAGCCGCCGCGCCGTGCCTGGCAGGCACCGCCGCGCCGTGGTGCTGCTGGACGGCCTGGCCTCGCTGCGGGACGAGTTCCAGGACTTCGAAGGGCAGCAACTGCTGGCTTTGCTGTACCGGGCGTACGCGGACGGCCCGGCGCTGGGACTGTCCTTCGCGGTCTCCACCACACGCGCCAAGGCGGTGCCCTCGGCCATGAACGAGGTGACGCTGCAGAAGTGGCTCTTCCGGCTGGCGGACGACTACGACTACTCCTCGCTCGGCGTCCGGGGCAAGGAAATCCCGGCCGCGCTTCCTGGGCGCTGCGTGGATCCCCGCACCTCACTCCAGATGCATGTGGCCACGCCCGGTATCGGGGTCGAGGCTGCTGTGGATCGCGTGCGGCAAAGCTGGGCACACGCTCCCGCGAAGACCCCGGCGATCAGGCGTCTGCCCGCCAACGTCACGATGCTGGAGCTGGGCGTGGAACCCCGGCTGGAGGCCGAACCTTGGCTCATCCCGGTGGGAATACAGGAGGCGGACCTCTCACCGGCGTTCCTGGAGATCTACGAGGGCGAGCACGCGCTCGTCGCCGGGCCTGCCCGTTCGGGCAAGTCCACGCTGCTGCTGGCCCTGGCCGCAGCCCTGCGTGGCGCGGCCACCTCCCGCGGGCCGGCTCAGGTGTGGGGCATCTGCGATCGCCGCTCACCCCTGGCCCTCGCCGATCTGGATCGCGTGGCCGTCGGCACGGATGATGTGCCTGCCCTGCTGGCCTCCCTGCGACTCGAGCGCGGCCCGGTGTTCCTGCTCATCGACGACGCAGAGCGCTTCGAGGACGCCGATCAATCCATCGCGGGGGCTGTGACCTCCGGGCAGCCGGGGCTGTGCGTCATTGCGGCCGGACGGGCCGCGGATCTCCGCGGACTGTACAGTCACTGGACCAAGACGCTCCGCAAATCCCGCCTGGGCGTGCTGCTGCAACCGGATGTAGATTACGACGGCGAACTGCTGGGCGCCGCACTCCCGCGCAGGGCGCCGGTGGCGCTGACTGCCGGGCGTGGATATATCGGCGTCGGCGGGCAATTGGCACTGATCCAGTCGATGAGCGCCGAGGTTTGAACCCAGCAGCGGGCGCCTACGACGAACGAGTGGACGGCCGGGGGCCTTGAGGAATCAGATCGATAGCGTTGGGGAGTACGGTATGCAATTCGCACAGACGGGTCAGGCTCTGGGAGCGTCCTACCGCTTCGGCGAGCGGGTGGGCTCCGGCGCCGTCGGCGAGGTCTGGACCGTCACCTCGGCCGACGGCCGGATTTTTGCCGCCAAGGTCCTGCGACCGGAACACGCTGACGATCCTTCGCTTGTAGAGCGGTTCGTCCGCGAGCGATCCGTCCTGCTTGGCCTGCAGGACTCCCACATCGTCACGGTGCGCGACATGGTGGTGGAGGGCGCGCGGTTGGCCATCGTCATGGACTACGTCGCAGGAGGCTCGCTGCGTGACGCGGTCAAGGAGGCCGGCCCGCTGCGTCCTTTGGACGCGTTCAACGTCGTCGCCGAAGTGTTCGACGCACTGGCTTTCGCGCACTCACGAGGCGTGACGCATCGCGACATTAAGCCGGACAATGTTCTCCTCGCCCGCCCCTGGCCCGAGTGTGGCGCGGGCGACGTACGGGTCTCCGACTTCGGCATCTCGGACGTCGTGGGCGAGAAGATCCGCCAGACGACCGGTCTCATCGGCACCCCGCACTACATGCCTCCCGAGCTCATCAGCCAGGGCCGGTCCGGCCCGCCGGGCGATGTGTACTCAACGGGCATCCTGCTCTACGAGCTCCTCGCCGGGCGCACTCCTTTCGCCGGGCCTGGGACGGACTTCAGCGTCGCGTACCGCCATGTTTCCTCGCGCCCGCCACGGATCCCCGTGGACGACGCAGTGTGGAACGTACTCGACTCGCTGCTGTCCAAAGACCCCGCCCAACGCCCGACGGCGAGTGAGGCCGCGGCGACGCTCCGGCGTCTCGCACCCCGCCTTGCCGGCAGCAGCCCGATCACGCGTACCGAGGCCCCGGAGGACTTCGACGCCGTCGAACGCTCGGCCACCGTCGTCCGGGGCGCCTTCACGGACGAGGACCTCACGGCCTTCGCGTCAGGCTCGCCAGATGACCACGCCGGGAAGGCTCCCGAGCTTGGGGAGGCCGACAGCGCCACCATCGCCCGGCCAATCCCGCGTCGCGAAGTGCGGCCCCGGGCGGAGGCCCGGCTCGAGGAACAGGTCGCCACCCCGTTCTGGCGCACTCGCAAAGCGTTACTGCTCGCCGGTGCCGCAGCCCTGCTCGTCGTCGCGATGGTCGTTGGGTTCGTTGTCCTCGCCCCTTCGGGTCAGCAAATGCGGCCCACCGCGGAAGGCCAGGTGTCCAAGCAACTTCAGGACGCGGCGCTGCCGACCGGCCTGACAATCTCGCGGGAGGCCTCCTATGAGCCGTCCTCCGGTCAGGTCCGCCTGACTGTGGTGTATGCGGCGCAGAAGGCGCCGTTGTCCGGTGATTTCCTTGAGGTGATCCCGGGCCTGGCCGACGGGGAAGCGTGCCCGGCCGTCACGTGGGACGGGGCTTCGGTGAGCAGGAATCAGGCCTCGATCACCGGCCTTGACGTCGAGTGCGGTTGGAAGGTCTCGGGGTTGGAGGTCCCGGCGGGAGGGGCAGCCCAGGTCACAGCCAAGGTGTCAGTGTCACCCGCGGACCAGCAGGCCCTCGACGCGTGGCTGCGGGCTGGGTCTCAGGCGACGACGGCCGCGACGCAGGACCCTGCCGTCAAGGGCACGGCCTATACCGTCCAGCGGCTGAAGGGCGTGGAGGTGCATACTCCGGCGCGCGTCGTGACGCCTAGCCCGCTAAAGATCACCCTTGTGCCAGTCTGGGCCGGCGGCGCCGACGAGCTGAACCCGCTCTACGTCAGTCCCGCGTCGGGCAAGCCCTCGCAGATGCTCGCCGCCGTGAGTGGCGGCGAGAAAGGAGTACGGTTCTCCGACGGCTGCGGCGGGGCGCTCGCGGTGGACAGCGCGGGGCTTACCGTGACGGCCCTGCAGATCACGCCCCAGTGCACCGTGCGCGCCAGCGTCGGGAACTTCACCGAGCTGCAGTCTCCGAGCTTCGGGATCACGTCCCGGGAAACCTCGTAAGACCGAGGGTTCCTAGGGCTCCCAGGACTGAGGGCTGCCAGGACTGAGGGCTCGGGGTTGCCCCCGCGGCCATGACCTTGGCCTGGACGTGCGAGCCACTCAGCCCGCTGCCGCCGTCAGGGCCGCTGCCGTTCGACCTCCACGGTCACCCGGCCGTCCGGCCGCTGCCGTTCGACCCMCACGGTCACCCACCCGGCCGTCCGGGCCGCTGCCGTTCGACCCACACGGTCACCCGGCCGTCAGAGCTTCTGTCACGCGGCGGCCACGGGGTCACTCCAGGYGGAAGTAGSTGTTCCGKCGGGGTKTCCGGGCTGGGTCGAGGTGGGGTGGCGGGATGAACCAGGGGATKCCGGTGCGCATCTGGATGCTCCAGTGTTCCTTATGGATCACGTGGTGGTGATGGGAGCAGAGCAGGGTKCCGTTSYCGGCTCCGGTGGTTCCGCCGCGGGACCAGTAGGYGATGTGGTGGGCCTCGCACCAGGGKGCCGGAATGGTGCATTGCGGGAAGGCGCAGCCCCGGTCCCGGGCCGTGATGGCCTTGCGGATGTGGGGCGGGAAGACGCGGGAGGCCCGGCCGATGTCCAGGACCTGGCCCTCGCCGCCGAGGACGACGGGGATGATGTCGGCGTCGCAGGCCATTTTGCGGATGGTGCCGGCGGTGACGGGCCCGGTGAACAGCAGCGTCCCGGTGCCGTGCCGGGTTCCCGTGCCGTGCTGTGCGGTGTTGGCAGCGGCGCCTGTTTCGGCGGGAGTCGGCCCGAGCCGGGTGAGCAGGTCGCGGTAATCGATGGTGGCCATGATCTGCGGCCGGAGCCCGCCGGCCGCGGGCAGCCCTCCGGTTGCCAGCGCTGCCTTGCACGCGCCGACCAGGCCGTCGAGCAGCTTCTGCGGCCGTGAGCGGAGGTCCAGGGACGACAGCGCGGCATCCTCTCGCGGGGCGGGCTCATCAGCCGCCCCGTCTTCGCCTGATCCGGCCTGTGCCGTGTGGCCGGTGGCGGTGCCCTGGCCGGCGTCTGGGCCGGTGCGGGGGTTGGTGGCGGTGTTCATCACGGTGATCAGGTGCTCGAACTGGTCCGCGGTCGCGAAGATTTCCAGGTGCTGCAGGCCGTGCCGGGGTCTGCGGAGGAAGGCGCCCTGGAGCTGGCGGAGCAGTTCCTCGGAGGGTTCGGCGCCGTCCTGGTCCAGCGCCTCGGCCCAGCTGCGGCTGACCCGGGCCAGGAAGTCGGCGTCGTTCTCGGCCGCGGTGCGGGTCAGGGCGTGCTCCATCGCCGCCGCGGCCTCCGGGAG
>NZ_JBFTZL010000035.1:0-26464 GCF_056406825.1 Arthrobacter sp. P1_A5
CTCAAAGACGGCGGTGCCGCGGCGGGCAATGTGCCCGCCCATGACCCCCACCATCGTGCGACCGGCGCGGAGATAGGTGCCGGCCAGTTCGTCGAGTGCCACGCCGATCGAGTGGTCATGCAGGGCGGCGGCCAGTGTCGCATCCAGACGGCGGCGCTGGCCCGGCCGGATGCTCCACTGGTACACCCGCGCGTCGAGCGTGTCCTCGTAGGGTGAGGTGGCGATCCCGGAATAGAGTTCCTGCGGCGTGTACAGCTGCCCGCGGTAGGGGTTGAACGGCACGGCCGTGAGCCGGGGAAAGATGAGGGCGCCCCGGCCGCGCAGCAAATCCTCCACACCGTCGTCGAACCTGCAGCCCAGGAAGACCGCGCCCTGGGCCTCAAGCGCCGTCAGCTGGGCCCGGCGGCCCCGCAGGTCCAGCGACTGGACATGCCAGCCGTGCATGCTGCGCGCCCCCGCCGCGACCAGCCGGTCGAAACCGGCAAGGCTCTCGACCTCCAACGTGCGGGGGCTGGGGTGAAGGCTGCGGGCGGCGCTCATGGAGCCAGCCTAGACCGTGGCCAAGCTCCCCCGTTGCGCCATCACTCCTGGTGGCCATTCCGGGATCTTGAGGCCCAAAAGTGATAGCGCAACGGGGGTGCGTGCAGGTTAGGAGACCTGGAGACCGCCGTTGATGTCATAGGTGGCCGCGGTGATGTAACCGGCGTCCGGGCCGAGCAGGAAGGCGATCAGGGCCGCCACTTCCTCGCGGCTGCCGACCCGCCCCATCATGATGCCCTCCGACAGCTGTGCCTTGCGTTCCTCGCTCAGGGTGCCGCCCATGATGTCGGTGTCGATGGGGCCGGGGGCGATGGCGTTGACCGTGACCCCGAACTCGCCCACCTCGCGGGCCAGGGCGCGGGTGAATCCGATGATCCCGGCCTTGGAGGCGCTGTAGGCGACCTTTGAGTAGGTGCCGCCGCCCCGCTGTGCCGAAATCGAGGAGATGCTCACGATCCGGCCGAGCTTGCGCTCGATCATGCCCTTGAGCACGCGCTGGGAGACGATGAAGGATCCGCGCATGTTGATGGCGAAGACCTTGTCCCATTCCTCGACAGTGGTGTCCATGAACGGCGTCGGGGAACTGATGCCGGCCAGGTTGGCCAGCGCGACGATCGGGGGCAGCGAGCCCTCGATCTCGGTGATGGCCCGGTCAACCGACGCGGCGTCGGAGACGTCCGCACCGACGCCGATGGCCTTGACCGCACGGTTGGAACCGATTTCGGCCGCAGCGGCGCTGGCGTCCTCGGCATTGATGTCCAGGATTGCGATGGACCAGCCCTCGCTGGCCAGGCGGTCGGCGGCGGCACGGCCGATGCCGCGGGCTGACGCGGCTCCGGTCAGGACCACGGTGCGTTCAGTGGGGAACGGGGTAATTGATGTCATGACGAAGATTCCTTCGGGGGGTTCGGATCAGGATACTTTGGCCGGGTCGACGGCGGCAGCCGCTGCGACCGCTGGGTCAAGGCCGGCGTCGCCTTCGGGGCGCCGGCGGGCGTACAGGTAGGTGGCCACTGCCGTGATGCACAGGCACAGGGACAGGAACAGGAGCCCGCTCTGGTTGCTTCCGGTGGCGTCCTTGAGGAGGCCGACGGCGTACGGGGAGATGAAGCCGCCGAGGTTTCCGAGGGAGTTCACCAGGGCCAGCCCGGAAGCGGCAGCCGCACCGGTCAGCGCCGCGGAGGGCATCGAGAGGAAGGGGGCGATCGCCCCGTAGATCCCCATGGCGGAGAGCGTCAGGCCGACCATCGCGAGGAACGGGTTGACCGGCAGCAGGTAGCCGGCGGCCACGAGTCCGACGCCCGCAAGCACCATGCTGACCGAGGCGTGCCAGGCACGCTTGCCGGTCCGGTCCGCGCGCTTGCTCCAGAAGTAGACGAATACTGCGGCCACGGCATAGGGGATGAAGACGATGAAGCCGACCTCTGCCGTGGAGAACTTGCCGAGGGCCGCGACGATGGTGGGCATCCACAGGCCCAGGCCGTAGATCCCGCACACCAGGCCGAAGTACAGGGCGGAGTAGACCAGGGTGCGCTTGTCCTTGAGCCCGGCCATGAAGTTGTGCTTGCCCGACTGGGACTTGGCGGCCAGTTCGGCGTCCATGGTGGCGGTGAGCCAGTTGCGCTCGTCGGCTTCGAGCCATTTGGCGTCCCGCGGACGGTCAGTCATGAGGATGGGTGTCAGCAGGCCGAGGGCGATCGCCGGGATGCCTTCGATGATGTAGAGCCACTGCCAGCCCTGGAGGCCCATGACGCCGTCCATCTGCAGCAGGAGCCCGGATACCGGGGCGCCGAGCGCGTTGGATACGGGCTGGGCAAGGATGAAGATGCCCAGCACGGTGACGCGCTGCGCGGCAGGGAACCACAGTGTCAGGTAGAACAGGATCGCCGGGAAGAACCCGGCCTCGGCGGCACCGAGCAGGAACCGGACGATGTAATACGTGGTTTCACCGTTCACCAGGCACATGGCGGTGGCGAAGATGCCCCACGTGATCAGGATGCGGGCCAGCCATTTCCGGGCTCCGAACCGGTACATGCCGGCGTTGCTKGGAACCTCCAGGAGGGCGTAGCCAAGGAAGAAGATGCCGGCGCCCAGACCGTAGGCAGCGGAGTTCAGGCCGATGTCCTCGCTCATGGTGAGTTTGGCGAATCCGACGTTGTTGCGGTCCAGGTAGGCAACGAAGTAGAGCAGGACAATCAGGGGCATGACGCGGCGGCGGACCTTGCGGAGCGTGCGGTCGCCCAGTTCGCCGAGTCCGAAGGACTTGGGGGCTAATGAAGTCATCATCGACCTTCTTAAGTGTTTTCCTGCCCTGCGGCTGTGCCGGGTGAGGAAAGCGGTGGATTGGGGTGGTCATCCTGCCCGCCTGGAAGCGCGTGCTGCAGGATTCTTGTTGAGTCAGATGTCAGACATCTGATTCAGGAACTAGCCAAAATCTTAGGATGTGATTCGGATTACGTCAAGAGTCCGGAGGCGGACGTCAGGACTTGGCGCCCCGGACGTAGCGTTCGTAGTCCGCATTGGTCTGGTCCATGTGCTCATCCATCGCCTGCCGCGAGCGCTCGGCGTCGCCGCTCAGAATGCTGTCCAGGACCCGCTGGTGGTAATCGATGGCGTGCTGCTGGATCACCTCGACGGCCGACGTTTCGCGCCGGGTCACGTACAGCAGCTGGCCCAACTGGGCGAACAGGGCCCGGACAAAGGGGTTGCCGGACGCCTTCAGGACGGCGTCGTGGAAACCAATGTCCGCCTCCACGAAGCGGTCCAGGTCGCCGGAGTCGTGGAAGCGCTTCATATCCGCGATGCACTCGCGCATGCGCTCGGCCTGCTCCGGGGTATAGCGTTTGGCGGCGAGCGCCGCGGCCCCGGTCTCCACCATCCGTCGCATCTCAATCAGTCCCACCGAGACCTGGTCGGCCGCATTGCCATGGGAGGCTGCCTTGAAGATCGCGTCCAGGCCGGTCCAGTTGTCCGTGGGATTGACGAATGTTCCCCGGCCGGCCTTCACATAGAGGATGTTTTGCGCCCGGAGGGCTTTGAGGGCCTCACGCACGGTGAGCCGGCTGACGCCGTAGGCCTTGGCAATGTCGGCCTCGGGCGGAATCGGGTTGTGGGGCAGGAGCTTTCCGTCAAGGATTTCGGTCAGCAGGCCGTCGACGAGATCGTCGACCAGTGTCCTGCGGCCCATCCCAGTTCCCACCTTCAGTCTCGTTTCGTGCTGCCATCCACATTACCCATGTCCGGGTGCGCAGCCATGTAGGCGTCGAGCTTGGCCAGCGTCTGCTCCAGGTTGGCCGGATGGCGGCGCAGGTAGCCGGCCATCCGGAGCAGGCTCTTGCCGCGGACCTGCCGCGCGTCCCATTGCTCGGTGACCAGGGTGCCAGCGGTGCCGTCCTTGCCCGTGGATGGTTCAAGCAGGTAGCGCCACACGTGGCCGTAAAAGTGCCGCCATGCAATCCGGTGGCCTTCCTCGAATTCGCAGACGGTATTGAGGATCTTGTAGTTCACCCGCATGTTCATTTGCATGCCGAACCTGGCGCGGAGGTACAGGCGCCGTGGCCCGCGCGGCTGGGTGCCCTTCACCGTGTCCGAGCCGTCGATCACGCTGTGCAGGGCAGGCGTGGCGAGCACCTCGAAGATGGCTTCGGGGGCTGCGGCGATGTACCGGCTGCGGGACACGAGATAGCGGGGATTCATCTAGTAATCCTAGTCCGCGATCGTGTTGCAGAATGAGGCATGCAGACTTCCCGCAACCCCCTTCGCGGTCGGCCGCGCATCGGCGTTCCCGTCCGCCTCAGCAGTTCCTCCGATCCCGACCCGCGCGTGGCGGAAGCCAACGCATTGTTCGAGTACATCGTGGAACTGCTGCGCGAGGGCGGCGGCGAACCGGTGCTGCTCGACGCTCCGGGGCCCGACGACGGCGGCCTCGCCGCGGCGATGGCCTGCCTTGACGGCGTCGTCCTTCCCGGCGGCGGCGACCTCGACCCCGCCCTCTACGGCGAGCTGCGCGGTGACGTCTGCTACGACGTCAGCCCTGCCCAGGACGCGCTGGATCTCGCCGTGGCGCGTCTTGCGATCGACGCCGGGCTGCCTGTGTTCGGCATCTGCCGCGGGCATCAGCTGCTCAATGTGCTTTACGGCGGGACGCTCATCCAGGACATGGCGCCGGGGACGGTGGCGCACCGCGAGCCCGCGCCGGTGCACGGGGCCGGCCCGTGGGCCTGGCATGAGGTGGCGGTGCGGGCCGGCTCCAGGGTGGCCGCGCTCTACGGCGGCGGTTCCGGTGCCGTGAACGTGAAGATCGCCTCCGGCCACCATCAGGCTGTGGCCCGGGTGGCCGGAGGATTGCGGGCGACGGCCGTGGCCGAGGACGGGACCGTCGAGGCGCTGGAGGATCCGGAGCGCTGGGTGGCCTCGGTCCAGTGGCACCCCGAGGCCCTGGAGCTCCCGGCCGGGGAACGGCTCGCGCCGTTCCGGGCCTTCGTCGAGGCGTGCCGCGCCCGGCCCYGAGCCGGACGCCCCGGGCCGTGGTCAGCTGCCGACGCTCACCGTCACCTTGACCGGGGCACCGGTGGCCAGCGATTCCTGAGCGGCATCGGCAACCCGGGAGGCCGCGACGGCGTCTTCCGGAGTGCAGGGATTCTCCCGGCGGCCAAGGATCAGGTCGACGAACGCCTCCATTTCGGAGCGGTACGCCGTCTCGAACCGCTCGGCAAACGTCAGGTGCGGCTTCCCCGCGGGGAAAGCGATCCCCGCTTCGGCGGAGGCCATGGCCGTCTTGTCGTCCAGGCCCACCATCAGCGAGCCGCGGGAGCCCTGGATTTCCAGCCGGACATCATGGCCCGCCCCGTTGTAGCGGGTCGCCGAAACCGTTCCCACGGTGCCGTCGTCGAACGTCACCACCGCGAGGGCCGTGTCCACATCGCCGGCCTCACCGATGGCCGGATCCCCGTTGTTGGAGCCCTTGGCGTAGACCTCGACGATTTCGCGGCCTGTGAGCCAGCGCAGGATGTCGAAATCGTGGACCGAGCAGTCACGGAAGAGCCCGCCGGAGCTGGCCAGGAACTCGACCGGGGGCGGCGTCATGTCGCACGTGACGGCACGCAGGGAATGGATCCAGCCGAGCTCGCCGGCCTGGTAAGCGCGGCGGGCTTCCAGGTAGCCGGCGTCGAACCGGCGCTGATGCCCGATCTGCACCACGCCGTTCCGGTCCCGGATGTAGTCGATCACCGGCAGGGCGTCGGCCACGTTCAGGGCCACGGGCTTTTCGCAAAACACCGGGATCCCGGCGTCCACGCCGGCCTTGATGAGCTCGGGGTGGGTCCCGGTTCCGGTGGCGATGACCAGGCCGTCTAGCCCCGAGGCCAGCAGCGCCTGGACCGAGGGCAGGAATTCGGCACCGAGACCGCTTGCCACCGTCCGGGCGTGCTCTTCGGCGACGTCAGTGAGGCGGAGACGGACACGGATCCCTCGTGGGTTCAGGACCTCGTTGAGGGCGGCGATGTTGTTGGCGTGCATGACCCCGATCCGCCCAACGCCGGCGAGTCCAAGGATTACGTCTTTCATACTTCCACTCTCATGTTTGGTGCGGGCACGGTGAACGCCGCACGGAAGGCCTCCAGGGCCGCATAGCTGTCGCCACTGGCCCACGCTTCCATGCCCACGGTTCCTTCGTAGCCTGCGTCCGCGAGCGCCCTGGCCACGGCCGCGTAGTTGATTTCCCCGGTTCCGGGTTCGCAACGGCCTGGAACGTCCGCCACCTGGATTTCGCCGAGGTATGGCAGGGCGGTCCGGACGAGCTCGACCAGGTTCCCCTCCCCCATTTGGGCGTGATAGAGATCCAGCATGAGCCTGGCGTTCGGGTGCCCGGCAGCCTGCACGAGCGCCAGGGTGTCCTTGGCCCGGGCCAGCGGGATGCCGGGGTGGTCCCGGATGGTGTTGAGGTTCTCGAGGCAGAACGTCACCCCGTACTTCTCACCGAGCTTCCCGAGCCGTTCCAGGGTCCGGGCGCCGGTGGCCCACATGTGTCCGCTGGAGCGGTAGACAGGCCGGGCCGCGTGGCCGTCGACGAGTTCCGCCGGGTGGACCACCAGCCGGCTGACGCCAAGTTCCAGGGCGGTGGAGATCAGGGACTCGGCGGTCCGCACCACCTCGTCCGCCGTGTCCGGATCCACGAGGCTGCCGGAGCTGTATCCGGTCATGGAGGAGAACAGCGCCCCGGTGGCCTTGAGCGCGCCGATGTCCTTGGGCCGCGAGTCCCAGAGTTCGACGTCGAAGCCGGCCTCGTGGAGCCGCCGCACCCGCTCCGTGAACGGCAGGTCCGTAAAGACCATCTCAGCGCACACGGCGAGCCGCATCAGAGGACCACGTTCTCGTTGACGGCCACTGTGTTGACCGTTGCCGGGGTCCCCCGCTTGACGGACTCAATGCAGGCCAGCGCCACGGCCAGTGCGCGCCGGGCGTCGCTGGCTCCCGGAGTGAGAGTGAAGGGCTTCGACTCCGGAGCGGTGCCGTCACGCCGGGCGCGCACGGCGTCGGCGAAGTCCGCCAGCTCGTCTGTGTAGGCCTGCCGGAAGAGCTCGATGTTCAGCCGTGGGGTGTCGGCGGACATCCCCTCGGCGGTGAACCGGCGGGCGGCGGTTTCGGTGGCGCGGCCGGCCTGGACCATGCCCTTGGAGCCGAAAATCTCGCCGCGGATGTCGTAACCGTAGAGTGCGCTGAAGTTTGCCTCGGCGACGGCGATCGCACCATTGCTGTAGCGGATGGTCACGACGGCGGTGTCCAGGAACCCCTGGTCCCGCAGTCCCGGCTCCACAAGCGCGTCGGCGACGGCGTAGACCTCCACGGGTTCGGCGCCTTCGTTGAACCAGTTCAGGGTGTCGAAGTCGTGGATCAGGGTTTCGAGGAAGATGGTCCATGCCGGGACCCTTGCGGCGTGGCCGATGCTCCCCGTGCCCGGGTCCCGGGTCAGCGAACGCAGCAGTTGCGGCTGCCCCACGATTCCGGCGGCGAGGTCCTTCTTGGCCGCTTGGAAGTCTGCGGCGTACCTGCGGTTGAAGCCGATCTGGAAGTGCACCCCAGCGGCGTCGACGGCGTCAAGGGCGGCGTCGAGCTCCTCGAGCCCCTGACCTGCGGGCTTCTCGCAGAAGACGTGCTTTCCGGCCGCTGCGGCCTGGCCGATCAGGGAGGAATGGAAACGCGCGGGGCTGGCGATGACGACGGCGTCAATCGCCGGGTCGGCCAGGAGGTCAGCGGCGTCGGCGGTCACCTTCGTGGTGCCTAGGGCGCCGGCCAGCGCCCCGGCGGATTCCAGGTTCGGATCCGCGATGGCGGCAAGGACGGCGCCGGGGACCCGGCGGGCAATGCTCTCGGCGTGGAAGGCGCCCATCCAGCCCGAGCCGATCAGCCCGATCCGCACGGGCAGGACGGCGTCGGAGGCGTTGCGGTTGAGGTAAGCCAAAGGCTTGTCCTTTCAGGAGTTGGGGCGGCGGTTACCCGTAGGTCTTGCCGGTGGTCTGGGACACGTCGGCGACTTCGCCCTGGACTTCTTTGACGACGTCGCTGTGGCCGCCGAGTTGTTCGAGTTCGTGGGCGAGTTCGGCGAGTTCTGCGCCGCCGGCCATCTGGGCGGTGAGCTCGTCGAGGGTGATGTCCTTCTTGTCGTAGTAACCGATCGATTTGCCGCGTTTGAGCAGCAGGAACCGGTCCCCGACGGGGAAGGCGTGGTGCGGGTTGTGGGTGATGAAGATGACGCCGAGGCCGCGGTCGCGGGCCTGCAGGATGTAGCGGAGCACCACGCCGGACTGCTTCACGCCCAGCGCCGCGGTGGGCTCGTCCAGGATCAGGACCTTCGCGCCGAAGTACACGGCCCGGGCGATCGCGACGCACTGGCGTTCACCGCCGGAGAGCTGGCCGATGGGCTGTTCGACGTCGCGCAGGTCGATGMCCATCGCGGCGAGTTCCTTGAGCGTGATGTCCTTCATCTTCTCGACGTCCATGCTCTTGAACGGGCCGAAGCCGGACGTGAGCTCCGAGCCGAGGAAGAAGTTCCGCCAGATCGGCATCAGCGGCACCACGGCGAGGTCCTGGTAGACCGTGGCGATCCCGACATCGAGGGCGTCCCGGGGGGAGCTGAACTTCCGCTCCTGGCCCATGATATTCAGTGTTCCGGCGTCGTGCTGGTGCAGGCCGGCGATGATCTTGATCAGCGTGGATTTGCCCGCACCGTTATCGCCCAGCACGCAGGTGACGCGGCCGTTGTCCACCGCCATGGTGACCTCGGAGAGGGCGATGATGTTCCCGTAGTGCTTCCCGACCCCGTCGAGGGAGAGCAGGTGCACCGGGGTGTGGGTGAGCGGGTCTTTTTCGTTCTGCAGCAGGGTCTGCTGGTCGATCTCTTTGGCATTCATGGTTCTCTTCGGCCCCTTCTACTTCAGTTCCGCGCGGCGCTTGACGATGAGGTTGACGATGGTGGCCAGCAGCAGCATCAGGCCCAGGAAGAACTTGAACCAGTCCGGGTTCCACTGCGCGTAGACGATGCCCTTGTTGGCCATGCCGAAGATGAACGCGCCGATCGCGCCGCCGATCGCCGAGCCGTACCCGCCGGTGAGCAGGCAGCCGCCGATCACCGCGGCGATGATGTAGAGGAACTCGTTGCCCACGCCCTCACCGGACTGCACGGTGTCGAACGCGAAGAGGTTGTGCATGCCCAGGATCCAGGCGCAGAACCCCACGGCCATGAACAAACCGATCTTGGTGGCCTTGACCGGCACGCCCACGGCGCGGGCCGCGTTCGCGTCCCCGCCGACGGCGAAGATCCAGTTCCCCACCCGGGTCCGCATCAGCACCCAGGTCGCGACCGCGACGAGCGCGAACCAGTAGAACACGGTGATCTTGATGTCGACGCCGCCGACGCTCACCGAGGAGGCGAACACCGCCCGGGCCGAGGCGAAACCGTCCATGGTCGAGATCGAGGGCGAGGACACCGAGCCGCCGATCAGCCGGGTCAGGCCCAGGTTCAGGCCGGTCAGCATCAGGAACGTGGCCAGAGTGACGATGAAGGACGGCAGCTTGGTCTTGATCAGGATCCAGCCGTTGATGAACCCGACGGACAAGGAGACCACCAGGGCCAGGCCGACGCCGACCCAGACGTTCGTGGTGAAGTACCAGCTGAACAGCGACGCGGTCAGCGCCGAGGTGATCACGGCGACACCGGTGGAGAGGTCGAACTCCCCGCCGATCATCAGCAAGGACACCCCCACCGCCATGATCCCGATCGTGGAGGACCCGTACAGGATGGTCGCCAGGGCACCGGGCTGGGTAAAGGTCGGGGACACCAACGCGAAGAAGATGAAGAGGACGATCGCGCCCACCAGGGCACCGACCTCGGGACGTCCGAGCAACTTCTGGAACGGACTGCGCTTGGCGACGCGCTCATCGGGCGCCGGCGACTTTGTCTTGGTCTGGGTGATGGTCATGATAAGTCTCCTTGCCGCCGGGCCGGCGCGAACCGGCCCGGCCAGCGGGCTGTTAGCGGACGCCCTGCTGGGCGAAGGTCAGGACATCGGCCGCATTGGATTTGTCGATGACCGCCGGGCCTGTCAGCACAGGCTGGCCGCCGCCGATCTTGAAGCCGCCGCGCTTGTTCTGCCAGATGGCGTCAACGGCTCCGTAGCCCTGCAGCCACGGCTGCTGGTCCACGGTGAACAGAACTGCACCATCCACGATCTTCTGGGCGAGCTCCGCGTTGAGGTCGAAGCTGGCAACCTTGGCAGAGCTGCCGGCGTCAGTGACCGACTTGAGGAGGGTCAGGGTGATGGGGGCGCCGAGGCCGATGATGACGTCGGCGTCCTTGGAAGCCTGAAGCTTGGCAGTCGCGGTGGACTGAACGGAGGTCATATCCTTGCCGTCGACGTAAAGGATCTCCGTTCCGGGAACCTTCGCCTTGACGCCCGCGCACCGTGCTTCAAGTCCCACGTGGCCCTGTTCCTGAATCACGCAGACCGGGTGCTTGTAGCCGTCCGCGGCCAGCTTGGTGCCCACGGCCTGACCGGCGAGCTGCTCGTTGGAACCGAAGTGGGTGAATGCTCCGAGCTGGGAGGAGACCGATTCGCCGGCGTTGAGGCTCACAATCGGTATGCCGGCGTCGGAGGCCTTCTTCAGGACGTCCTTGAGGGCTTCGGGCTTGGCGAGCGTGACCGCGATGCCGTCGACCTTCTGGTCGATGGCCTGCTGAATGAGCTGGGCCTGGCGCCCGGCTTCGGGATCGGACGTATAGAGGAGCTCAACGTTGTCCTTTGCCGATGCCTCCTCGGCGCCTTTGCGAACAATATCCCAGAAGGTGTCACCGGCTGCGGCGTGCGTGATAAGGGCGACCTTGATGCGGGAGGTGCTGGCTGCCTGGCCTCCGCCAGCCGCATTGCCTGAGTCTGCGGGCTTGCCGCCGGTGCTGGAACACGCGCTCAGGGCCAGCATGGGTACAACGGCCGCCACGAGGGTCGCCTTCCGCCACGAGAACTTGGTCACGATCAATCTCCTTTGATTCCGGGCCACGCCGGCCGCTTCATCGCGTCGGTCCATGAGCCATCTACAACCGATCATGGTGACTCCAATCACAGTTGTCAATAGTTTGTCCTGACATTAGGATGTTTGGACGTAACGAAGTGGGGTCGGAATGTCGCATTCGCAGAGCTTGCCGGGCCAGCGCCGACAGCCCGACCCCCGCAAACAAAGCCCGTCACAGCAGCCCTTGGCACCTCTTGGCAGCCCTGCTACTATCAGAAAAAGGCAGTATGTCCTATCAAGCGAACATAGCCTGACATACGCGGACAGGCCGGCACAACGGCCGCCGCGGAGCACAAGGGAGCATGTCCAGTGGCGAATCAACTGAATCTGCGGATCGACCGCTCTTCCCCGGTGCCGCTGTACCACCAAGTGGTGCAGGGCATCGAGGCAGCGATCCACACGGGGCTGCTGGAACCCGGCAGCAGGCTGGAAAACGAGATCGACCTGGCCGCCCAGCTGAACCTGTCCCGGCCCACGATGAGAAAAGCCATGGACGAGCTGGTCCGCTCGGGCCTCCTGGTCCGCAAGCGCGGCGTCGGCACCCAGGTGGTGTCCAGCCAGGTCCGCCGCCCGCTGGAACTCTCCAGCCTCTACGACGACCTGAGCAACAACGGCAGCAAGCCCACCACCGACGTGCTCAGCTTCTCGCATGAGGAGGCGGACGGCGCGATCCGGACGGCTCTGCAGCTTCCGGCCGGCGCCAAGGTCTACCACTTCACCAGGCTCCGGAAGGTGGGCGGCAAGCCGCTGGCCCTGATGGAGAACTGGGTGCGGGATGACATCACCGCCCTCGACGAGGCTTCCCTGGGCGCGCAGGGCCTCTACGCCATTCTGCGCAACGGCGGCGTGAACTTCCGCCTGGCCTCACAGCGGATCGGTGCCATGATCGCCAATGACTACCAGGCGCCACTGCTCGAGACCACCCCCGGCTCCGCCCTGGTGACCATGGAGCGGACCGCGGTGGACGACACCGGACGCATGGTGGAAACCGGCCACCACGTCTACCGGGCGGATTCCTACAGCTTTGAAATGACACTGGTCCAGAGGTAAGCGTCCAGAGTTAGGCGCCAGCGACGGGCGCAACCGGCTCCAACCCCGCACACACACGCGCCTGCCTCCGGCGCGACAACGAAAGGGCAGCTTCCATGGCCAACTGGGTCTATCCGCTCGGCACCGCCGCCGAAGACACGTGGGACATCTCCATCGGGACGTCCGACTCCAAACTGGAGGTGGACGGCTGGGCGCATACCGGGCTGAAGGTTGCCACGCTGGCAGCCGGCGCCGCCGTCGAACTCGACGCCGCGGCGGAGGAACGCATCGTGATCCCGCTCAACGGCTCTTTCGTGGCGGCCGTCGACGGGCAGGACTATCCCCTGGCCGGCCGGGTCAGCGTCTTCAGCGGCCCCAGCGACGTGCTCTACACGGGAGCCGGCAAGGCGGTGGCCATCACCTCGGCCGACGGCGGACGCGTGGCAGTCGCCACTGCCCCGGCCAAGGCCGCCTACCCGACCCGCCTCATCACGGCCGCCGAGACGCCGGTGGAACTGCGCGGGGCGGGCAACTGCTCCCGTCAGGTCCACAATTTCGGGACTCCCGCCGCGCTGGAGGCGGACCGCTTCATCGTCTGCGAGGTCCTCACGCCGGCCGGCAACTGGTCTTCCTATCCCCCRCACAAGCACGATGAGGAAAAAGACGGCGAGACCAACCTCGAGGAGATCTACTACTTCGAAACCCGGGTGACGCCCGGGGCCCCGCAACGCCCGGGCGCCGACGACGCCATCGGCTACCAGCGCGTCTACGCCTCCGACGAGCGGCCCATCGACGTTGCGGCCGAGGTCCGGACCGGCGACGTCGTCCTGGTGCCCTACGGCTGGCACGGGCCCGCCATGGCCGCCCCCGGCTACGACATGTATTACCTCAACGTCATGGCCGGACCCGGCCCGGTCCGCGAGTGGCTCATCAGCGATGACCCGCACCACGGCTGGATCCGCCAGACCTGGGAGGGCCAGGACCTGGACCCGCGACTGCCGTTCGGCCGCTAGGCCGTCAGGCCGCTGGCTGCTGGAGCGCCGGGTGCAGCTCCACCTGGTTGACCGCCGGCACCGTGCCGCCCAGGTCGATGAGCCGCTGCAGGTGCCCCGGCTCGAAATTGGACACGCCGATGGCCCTGACCCGGCCGTCGGCATGGAGTTTTTCAAGGGCCAGCCAGGAGTCGGCGTACCGGTCCGACGCCGGCGCGGGCCAGTGAATCAGGTAAAGATCCAGGTAGTCGAGACCCAGCTTGTCCAGGCTCGCGTCGAAAGCCGCCAGAGCTGGTTCGTAGCCGAGGTCGTCGATCCACAGCTTGGAGGTGATGAACAGGTCTTCCCGCGCGATCCCGGACTCGGCGAGCGCGCGGCCGGTTCCGGTTTCGTTTCCATAGATGGCGGCCGTGTCGATGCTCCGGTAGCCGGCGTCGAGCGCCGCCGCTACCGCCTCGGTGGTCTCGGCGTCGGGAATCTGAAAGACGCCGAAGCCCAGCTGCGGCATCCGCACCCCGTTATTGAGGACGATGGGGGGAATTGAACTCATGGTGTCTCCTGTGGTTGCATTCGGGAGGTCAGCGGACAACGGCTGCGGCCTCGGTAGTGTGAATGTCGGCGCTGGTTTGCGCTGCTGCCGCGGCGGGGGCGGTTGAACCGCCGGCCGTCGCCAGTCGCTTGGCCTGAGCCGCGGCGAATACCATCACTGCCAGGCCCAGCAGGGTGATCCCGGCGCCGGCCCAGATCGGCGAGGTGTAGCCGAGGCCGGCGGTAATGGTGACGCCGCCCAGCCAGGCGCCCAGGGCGTTGCCGACGTTGAAGGCGCCGATGTTGGCGCCGGAGGCCAGGGTGGGAGCGCTGCTGGCGTACTTCATGACGCGCATCTGCAGTCCCGGAACCGTGGCGAAGCCGAAGCCGCCCAGCAGCACCATAGTGGCGATGGTCACCGGCTGGTTGCCGGCTGTCAGGGCGAAGGCCACGAGCACCAGCACCAGGGCGGCGAGGACTACGAGCAGGGTGCGGTCCACGTTCTTGTCGGCCGCCTTGCCGCCGAGGGTGTTGCCGATGAAGAGCCCGACGCCGAAGAGGATCAGCAGCCACGGGACCGTGGCGGCGGAGAAGCCGGTGACCTCGGTGAGGGTAAAGGCGATGTAGGTGAAGGCGCCGAACATGCCGCCGTAGCCGAGGATGGTCACGAGGATGGAGAGCCACACCTGTCCGGAGCGGAAGGCACGGAGCTCGCCGCGCAATCCGCCCGCTGCTGGTTCGCCGGAGCCGGTTTTCGGCACGAGTGCGAGGATGCCGGCCAGGGCGAGGACACCGATCACGGTGATCGCCCAGAACGTGGAGCGCCAGCCCGCGGCCTGGCCCAGCATGGTGCCGAACGGGACACCGAGCACATTCGCAGCAGTCAGGCCGGTGAACATGATCGCGATCGCACCCGCCTTCTTAGTGGGCGCCACCATGCTCGCGGCCACCACTGCGCCGATGCCGAAGAACGCGCCGTGCGAGAGCGCGGCAATGATGCGGCCGATCATCATTACCGAGTAATCCGGCGCGAGCGCCGAGACGAGGTTGCCGGCAATGAACAGCACCATCAGCACGGCCAGCACGGGCTTGCGTTCGAAACGCGTCACGGCGGCGGTGAGACCCAGCGCCCCGACCACGACGGCGAGTGCGTAGCCGGAGATGAGCCAGCCCGCGGTGGCCTCGGAGACGTGGAAGTCTGCGGCCACTTGCGGCAGCAGGCCCATGATGACGAACTCGGTGAGTCCGATGCCGAACCCGCCGAGGGCGAGGGCTATCAGGCCAACAGGCATGGAGGTGCTCCTTACAAAGCTGTACGGGATGGGGTATGGCGCGTAAGCTAGTAGTTGCAGACGCGTTATTTATTCTTGCACAAGCAGATACAGCGCGCAAGCAACTATTATTGATGTGCCCGTCACCACCCCGACGGGCACGCGAGTTGAAGGGAAACACCTGATGGGCATCAAGGACGACGCCGTCGAGGTCCGGGCGCAAGGCTGGCGGACCCTGGCGGCCCTGCACGGGCTGATCGAGGCCGAGCTGGAGCGGTCCTTGCAGGCCGAGGCGCAGCTCTCCGTCGTGGAGTACACCGTGCTGGATGCGCTGAGCCGGCAGGACGGCTGGCACATGCGGATGCAGCAGCTGGCCCGCGCCACGGCGTTGAGCGCGAGCGCCACCACGCGCCTGGTCAACCGGCTCGAGGACCGCGGGCTGCTGACCCGGATCCTGTGCGCGGATGACCGCCGCGGAATCTACACCGAGCTCACCCCCAGCGGCATCGCCCTGCTCGAGCAGAGCAGGCCGGTCCACGACGCCACGCTGGAGCGGGCGCTGGCCGAGGCCCAGGAAATCCCCGAACTGGCGCCGCTGGTCGACGCCCTCCCCCGGCTGCACGCCGCGGCCTAGCGCGGCAACCTCCTCGCGCGAGTACGCAGAATGAACGCAGAAAGCCCCGCCGGGGACGAATCCCGGGCGGGGCTTGTGCGTGCAGGGCCTTCTTGACTGGGGCTAGACGGTGACCGGTTCCCTGGCGGCCGCTTGTTTGAAGAAGTGTTCCAGGTCCTCCAGGCTCTTGTCCTTGGTCTCCGGAATGTACTTCGCGGCAAAGGCGATGGCCCCGACGCCGAGCACAGCGAAGACGAAGAAGGTGCTGGACAGTCCGATCGCGGCGAGGAGCTGCGGGAAGCCGAAGCCAACCAGGAAGTTCACGATCCACAGCACGAAGGCCGAGGCGCCCATGCCCAGGCCGCGGATCTTCAGCGGGAAGATCTCTGAGAGCATCAGCCAGGTGACCGGTGAGATTGCACCTTGCTGGAAGGCCAGGAATGTCACGGTCAGGGCCAGGATGACGAAGCCCCGGGAGGGGCCCTCGGGGAGGATGAGAGAGAAGACGCCGATCAGGAACAGCGCCGTCGTGGTGCCGAGCTGGCCGGTGATGAGCATCCTCCGCCGTCCCACCTTGCCCAGCAGCCAGATGCCCACAAACGTGGCGAGAACGGAGATGACCCCGTTGGCGATGTTGGCCGTGAGGGCCGCTTCGCGGCCGAATCCGGACTCGGCAAGGATCTGCGTGCCGTAGTACATGATCGAGTTGACGCCCGTGATCTGCTGGATGACCGCGAGCCCGATCCCCACCACGAATATGTGCCGGAGCCACGGAACACTGAGGTCCTTCCAGGAGCCCATCTTGGCCTTGTAGTCCTCCACGGCCATGGCCTTGACTTCTTCAAATTCAGCCCGGGCCTCGGACTGGGAGCGGATCCGCCGCAGCACACTGAGGGTTTCGCCGAAGCTGCCCATCGAGGCCAGCCAGCGCGGGCTTTCGGGCATGAAGTTCATGCCGACCCAGAGCGCGATCGCCGGCAGGGTTGCAATGACCAGCATCCAGCGCCAGATCCCGCCGGCCTCGCCGAAGCTGTTGCCGAGGTAGGCGTTGAACATGAAGGCCAGCAGCTGGCCCGTGACGATCATCAGCTCGTTTTGGGTGACAATCCGTCCGCGCCGGGCACTCGGTGAGACCTCAGCCAGGTACACCGGCACCGTCACCGAGGCCCCGCCCACGGCCAGGCCGAGGATCAGGCGTGCCAGGATCATCACCTCTGTGTTCGGCGCGAAGGTACACGCAAGGGTGCCGGCGAGGAACACCACGGCCAGCACCATGATCATTTTGCGCCGGCCGTGGCGGTCCGCGAGGCGCCCGCCGAAGAGGGCGCCAAAGGCCGCCCCGAACAGCAGCGAGGAGGTCACGAGCCCTTCGGTCAGTGGCGTGAGGCCCAGGTCCACCTGCATGTACGGCAAAGCGCCGTTGATCACGCCGGTGTCGTAGCCGAAGAGCAGTCCGCCGAAAGTGGAGACGATCGTCGCGGTCCGGAGGGCCCGTTTGTGGTTGGCGGGCCCTGTCACCTCGGCGACGGGCGCCGTCATAGGCTCGCCTTCGCGATCCGCTGCTTCATGGTCTCCAGCTGGTACCGGGAGACGTCCGCGGCGTTGTCGTCCTCGGCGAAGACGCTGGAGACCATCACCGTGTCTTCACGGTCCAGGAAGCCGATCTCCTGCAGGCCGCCGAAGAACTCGTCCCAGTTGACGTCGCCGTCGCCGATTTTCAGGTGCTGGTGCACGCGGACGGGGTTGCCGGGCGGGTTGGTGATGTAACGCAGGCCGTGTGAGGCGTGGTGGTCCATCGTGTCGGCCACGTGGACCAGGCGCAGCTTGTCGCCCGCGGCCCGCATGATCTCCAGCGGTGCGTTCTTCATGTGGAAGCTGTGCGAGGCCACGTAGACCAGGCCAACATTCTTCGAGTTCAGCCCGCGGATCACCCGGATCGCGGCCAGGCCCTCCTCGACGAAGTCGTCCGGATGCGGATCGATCAGCAGGTCGATCCCCTCCCGCTCGATGATGGGGAGCAGCTCCTCCATGGAGCGGTAGAAGGCCCGCTCGGATTCCTCGGCCTTCTCCGGCCGGCCGCTGAACTCGGTGTTCATGGTGCCAACGCCCAGGTCCACGGTGATCTGGATGGCCCGTTTCCAGTAGCGGACGGCCGCCTCGCGCGCGTCCTCGTCCGGGCCGGACCAGCGCAGCACGGGCAGCACCGACGCGATTTCGATTCCCGCGTCCTTGCAGGCCGCCTTCAGCTTGCCCACGAGCTCGTCGTCGGCCTTCGGGTGGTTGAAGAAGGGGATGAAATCGGCGTGCGGGGTCATCTGCATGTACTTGTAGCCGAGGTCGGCCACCACGCGCGGGAACTCGAGGAGTCCGTGGCTGTGGTGGAACGGCGTGGGATCTAGGGCGATTTTCACGGTGAACACTCCATTGTGGATCTGGCGGGCGTGCGGCCGGCCGGCGCGTTCTTTGCAGTAGAAGGCGCCGGCCGGCGGGGTTTTAGCGGTACAGGGCGGGCTTGGCGTTGAGCTTCACGGCGACCTTTTCGCCGTTCTTCTGCGCCTCGACGCCGGCCTCGCAGCAGGCGGCCGTGGCGTAGCCGTCCCAGGCGGTCGGGCCGCCGATCTCATCGCGGAGGGCCGCGTCCACCCAGGACTGGATTTCGACGTCGTATGCCGCACCGAAACGTTCCTCGAAGCCGGGGGTGACGTTGCCGCCCCAATGGCCGTTGCTGCGGGTGTACGGGCCTTTGTCGCCGCCGATGCTGACGATGCCGTCTTCGAAGGAGGCCTGGGTGGCCACCTCGTAGCCGAACTTGGCATTGACKTAGATCTCGACGTCGGCCAGGACACCGGACTCGGTCTCGATCAGCACGTGCTGCGGGTCGTGCTGACCGGCCGGGGCGTTCCGTGTGGCCTTGCCGAGGCGGACCTGGACCGAGGTGATTTCCACGCCGGTGAAGTAGCGTATGGCGTCGAATTCGTGGACCACGGAGTCGTTGATCAGCATCTCGTTGGTGAAGCCCGCCGGGGTGGTGGGGTTCCGGTGCTGGTGGTGCAGCATGAGCAGCTCACCGAGTTCGGAGTCGCGGATGATTTTGCCGAGGGCGGCGTATTCGGCGTCGAAGCGGCGCATGAAGCCGACCTGGATGCGCTTGTGGCCCAGCTCCTGCTCGGCTTCGACAATCTTCCAGGAGGATTCGGCATCCGGGGTGAGCGGCTTCTCGCAGAGGATCGGGATGTCCTTGGCGATCGCCTTGAGCAGGATGTCCTCGTGCAGGAAACCGGGGGTGGCGATCAGTACGGCGTTGACGTCGCCGTTGTTGAGGGCCTCCTCGGCGTCGGCGAGGGCCACGGCACCGGGGATGCCTTCGATGGCGGCCTGGGCACGGGCGAGGTCGACGTCGACGACGGCGGCAACTTCGGCGCCGTGGATGCGGGTGTTGAGCCGCTGGATGTGGTCTGCGCCCATACGGCCGGCGCCGATGACAGCTACGCGGAGGGTCTTAGTCATGATCTTGTCCTCAGTTCTAGTTGACGGCGGTGCGGGAGCCGCAGGAAAGCAGGTAGTTCCGGGTGCGCTTGGCGATCGGCATCGGGACGTCGAAGGCCACGGGATACATGTCCTGTTCCACAATGCCAAAGATCGGCCGGTGGAGCGCCTCCACGGCTTCGATGACGGCGCGCAGGTCCGGCAGCCCGTTCGGCGGCTCGGTCATCACGCCGGCCAGGTTGGCGGCGGCCCACGTCATGTTTTCCTCGTTGACCTTTTTGAGGATGTCCGGGTTGATCTGCTTGAGGTGCAGGTAGCCGATCCGGTCCGGATAGTTCTTGATCAGGTCGAGGCTGGAGGCCCCGCAGTATTCGGCGTGGCCGGTATCCAGGCAGAGGTTGAGGTACTTCGGGTCCGTGGCCGCGAGCAGGGTTTCGATGTCCGCCTGCGCGCCGACGTGGGAGTCGGCGTGCGAGTGGAACTGCTGCTTCAGGCCGAAATCCTCCAAGAGGGTCTTGCCCATGCGGTTGTGGCCGGAGAACAGGTCGCTCCACGCCTTCTCGGTCAGCGTGCCGCTCTCGACGGCCTCGCCGGTGACGTCGTCGCGCCACATCGCGGGAATGACCACGATGTGTTCGCCTCCCATGGCTGCCGTGAGTTCGGCGACCTTGCGGGCCGGCTCCCAGGCTTCGTCGTACTGGTGGGCCCCGCGGTGGAATGCGGTGAACACGGTGCCGGCCGAGATCTTCAGGTCGCGCTGCTTGAGCTCTTCGGCGAGACGGGCCGGATCGGTGGGGAGGTAGCCGTAGGGGCCGAGCTCGATCCACTTGTAGCCGGATTCGGCGACCTCGTCGAGGAAGCGTTCCCACGGGGTCTGCTGGGGGTCATCCGGGAACCAGACGCCCCAGGAGTCCGGCGCGGTGCCGATGATCAGCTTGTTCTCTGTCATTTCCATTCCTTCTCATCGGTTGCTCCGCAGGTGCCGTTTTGGACGCTCAAAACGGCGGTTGCGGAGCGATCGATCGCGGTTGTTGGGTGGCGGTGGATGGGCCCACGCCGCCAGGGTTCCCTGGCCGTGGGGCCCCACCGGCGAGGGCCCCTGCCTGAGCTTGCGAAGGCTGGGAGCCGGTGGGGACTTGCGAGGCGAGGGGGGCGGTGGGGACTAGTTGGACGGGAAGTTGTAGGAGGCGCCGGAGGCGTGCGTGGGTTCGGGCCAGCGCGAGGTGACCACCTTGCCGCGGGTGTAGAAGGAGACGCCTTCGGGGCCGTAGATGTGCTTGTCGCCGAACAGCGAAGCCTTCCAGCCGCCGAAGGAGTGGTACGCCACCGGCACGGGCAGCGGCACGTTGATGCCGATCATGCCCACGGTGACGGAGCGCTGGAACTTCCGGGCCGCGGCGCCGGATGAGGTGAAGATGGCGGTGCCGTTGCCGTAGGGGTTGGAGTTGATCAGGGCGATGCCGGCGTCGAGGTCCTCGACGCGGACCACGACCAGGACGGGGCCGAAGATTTCCTCCGTGTAGGCGGTCATCCCGGCCGTGACGTGGTCCAGGACGGTGGGGCCGACCCAGAACCCGTCTTCGTGGCCGGGGACCACGAGGTCGCGGCCGTCCACCACCATCGCGGCGCCGGCTGTTTCGGCTTCGGTGACGATCTTCACGATGCGTTCCTTGGACGCCGGCGTGATGACCGGGCCCATTTCGGCGTCGGGCACGGTGCCGTTGTTGACCTTGACGGCCAGGGCGCGCTCTTCGACCTTCTTGACCAGCAGGTCGGCGGCGTCGCCGACGGCGACGGCGACTGAGATGGCCATGCAGCGTTCCCCGGCGGAGCCGAACGCGGCGGCGGCCAGGTGGTCGGCAGCGTTGTCGAGGTCGGCGTCGGGCAGGATGATCGCGTGGTTCTTCGCGCCGCCCAGGGCCTGGACGCGCTTGCCGTGGGCGGTGGCGGTCTCGTGGACGTACCGGGCGATCGGGGTGGAACCGACGAAGGAGATGCCGTCCACGTCCGGGTGGGTCAGGAGGCCGTCGACCGTTTCCTTGTCGCCGTGCAGGACCTGGAAGACGCCGTCGGGCAGCCCGGCCTGCTTCCACAGCTTGGCGAGCAGCATGGAGGCGGAGGGGTCGCGCTCGGAGGGCTTGAGGATGAAGGCGTTGCCCGTGGCAATCGCCATCGGGGCCATCCACAGCGGGACCATGACAGGGAAGTTGAACGGGGTGATGCCGGCGACGACGCCGAGCGGCTCGCGGAAGGAGAAAACGTCGATGCCGGTGGAGACCTGGTCCGAGTAGTCGCCCTTGAGCAGCTGCGGGATGCCGCAGGCGAACTCGATGACCTCGAGTCCGCGGCCGATCTCGCCCTTGGCGTCGGAGAGGACCTTGCCGTGTTCGGCGGTGATCAGTTCGGCGAGCTCGTCCACGTGGGAGGCGACGAGTTCGCGGAACTTGAACAGCACCGCGGTGCGCTTGGCCAGGGAGATGTCGCCCCAGGAATCGGCGGCAGCGCGGGCGGCGGCGACGGTGGTGTCCAGGTCGGTCCGGTTGGCCAGCCGCAGCTCTGCGGAGACGGCGCCGGTGGCCGGGTTGTAGACGGGCTGGGTGCGGGTACCCTCACCGGCGGTTTCGGCGCCGTTGATGAAGTGGTGGATGGTTTTGGTGGCGGTGACGGTAGTCATGGGAATGTCCTTGGGAGTTGGAATCTGGGATGGCTCAGGGAGCCGGGGTCAGCCGAGCAGCTTGCGCTGGCGGCTCTTGTGGTCGGTGTAGGTCTGGAAAGCCTGTTTCGTCGAGTCGAGCTCGGAGACCTGGGAGACCGGAACGTCCCACCACGACTCGGAGCTGGGGGCATCCAGCAGCGGGTCGGATTCAACGTGGATGACGATCGGGCCGCCACGTTCTGGGGCGGCCTTGGCGTCCCGGACGGCCTGCTCGAGCTCGGCGATGACCTTCTCCCCCGGTTCGATCCGGATCACCTTCACGCCGAGGCTTTCGGCGTTCAGGGCCAGGTCCACCGGGAGCCGGTCGCCGTCGTCGAAGCTGTGGTGTTCCTCATCCAGCGCCCGGTACTGGGTGCCGAAGCGCTGGGATCCGAGCGATTCGGAAAGCGAACCGATGGAGGCGTAGCCGTGGTTCTGGATCAGGACCACGATCAGCTTGATCCGCTCGGCGACGGCGGTGACGAGTTCGGTGTGCATCATCAGATAGGAGCCGTCCCCCACCATGACGACGACGTCGCGCTGCGTGCCGCCCTTGGCGGCTTCGGCCAGGGCGGCGCGCTTGACCCCGAGGCCGCCCGGGATCTCGTAGCCCATGCAGGAGTAGGCGTATTCGACGTGGTAGCCGAACGGGTCCCGGACGCGCCACATCTTGTGCAGGTCACCGGGGAGTGAGCCGGCGGCGCAGATGACGACGTCCTGGGCGTCCATGGCGCGGTTCGTGGCGCCAATGATCTCGTTCTGCGCCGGCAGCGGCGTGAACCGCGTGTCGAATGCCTCGTCCACGGTGGCGTCCCAGCGTTTCTTCTCGGCCGCGATCCGCTGCTCGAGGTCCGCGCCGATGCGGTAGCCGCCGAGGGCCTGGTTCAGTTTGACGAGGGCCTTTCGGGCGTCGGCCACGATCGGCAGTGAGGTGCCGTGCTTGTAGGCGTCGAGGGCGGCGACGTTGATGTTGAGGAATTTCACGTCCGGGTTCTGGAACGCGGTCCGGGAGGCGGTGGTGAAGTCCTCGTAACGGGTACCGATCCCGATGATGAGGTCGGCCTCGGCGGCGATGGCGTTGGCCGCCGTCGTGCCGGTGGAGCCGATGGCCCCGAGGGAGAACTTGTGGTCCCAGTGCAGCACGCCGACGCCGGCCTGGGTGTTGCCGACCGGGATGCCGGTCAGCTCGGCGAACTTCGCGAGTTCCTCGTTGGCGTAGGCGTAGAGCACACCGCCGCCGGCGATGATCAGCGGGCGCTTGGCGGCGCGGATCGCCTCGGCGGCGCGGCGGATGTCCTCGTCGTCGGCGTCCGGGCGGCGGATCCGCCATTCGCGTTCGGCGAGGAATTCCTCGGGCACGTCAAAGGCCTCGGCCTGGACGTCTTGGGGCAGCGAGATGGTGACGGCACCGGTCTCGGCCGGGTCGGTGAGGACACGGAGTCCGTGGTGGAACGCGGAAAACAGCTGCTCGGGCCGGGAGACGCGGTCRAAGAACTTCGACAGGGGCCGGAACGCGTCRTTGACGGTGATGTCGTAGGCGTAGGGCTGTTCGAGCTGTTGCAGCACGGGGTCGGCGGCGCGGGTCGCGAACGTGTCACTCGGCAGCAGCAGGACCGGCAGCCGGTTGGTGGTGGCCAGCGCCGCGCCGGTGAGCAGGTTCGAGGAGCCCGGACCGATCGAGGTGCTGATCGCGAAGGTCTGGCGGCGGCGGGTGTGGCGGGCGAAGCCGACCGCCTGGTGGGACTGGGCCTGTTCGTTGCGGCCCTGGTAGTACGGCATGATCGTCGGATCGAGCTGCTGGTACTGCTTGAGGGCCTGGCCGACGCCGGCGACGTTGCCGTGGCCGAAGATGCCGAACGTGCCCGGAATCAGGCGTTCCCGGAAGTCCTGGCCGCCGGCCGAATCGACGGTGTACTGCTTGGACAGGTATTCAACGACGGCCTGCGCGACCGTCATTCTGCGTGTTCCTGATGCCGTGCTCATTCCCATGGGAAGCTACTCCGATACTTCTTTGGTGCGGGTGGATTCGGTGTGGTGCAGCAGCGAGGCCGCGGTTGCCACGGCGCCGGCGACGTCGCCGTCCTGCGGGTAGAGCAGGGTCCGGCCGACGGTGAGGCCCTGAACGCCGGGCAAGGCGAGGGCAGTCTGCCAGCTGGCGAACACCTCGTCCTGGCCAGCGTCCGGGTCTCCGCCGAGGAGCACGGTGGGCATCGTGGTGGACGCCATGACGCGTTCCATCTCGGCCACCACGGGGAGCTTCATCCAGGTGTAGGCGCTGCTCGCGCCGAGGCCTTCGGCGATGGCGACTGACTTGATGACGGCATTGGTGGAGAGGTCGTTGCGGACCTTCCCGTTTTCGCGGACGGAGAGGAACGGTTCCRCCATGGCGATCAGCCTGCGTTCGGCGAGGGAGTCGATGGCCCTCGCGGTCGCTTCGAGGGTGGCGACAGTGTCCGGGTCGCCGAGGCAGATGCGGGTCAGCATCTTGCCGCCGTCGGCGCCCAGGGCCTCGAGCGCGGCCGCGGTGTGGCCGGTAAAGCGGTCATCGAATTCGTTCACCAGGCCGGAGAGTCCGCCACGGTTCATCGAGCCGAAGAGCAGCTTGCCCTCGAGCGCGCCGAGCAGGAGCAGATCGTCCATGATGTCCGGCGAGGCGAGGACACCGTCCACGTCCGGGTTGGCCAGGGCGATCTGCAGGCGGTCCAGGAGCTGGCGGCGGTCGGCCATGGCCACCGGATCGTTTCCGACGGCGAGCGCGCCGCGGGCAGGGTGGTCGGCGGCGACAATGAAGTTCTGCCGGTGGGCCCTGACACCGGGGTGGCGGCGCCGGGCCTTGGCGGCGCGGGCAATCGCTTCCGGGTCTTCGAGCCGGATAATGCTCAGGTGCTCGTAGCGGCGGGGATCGTCGTTCACCGCACGGGTGGCGACGGCTGGGTTTGCACTCACAGTGCTGCTCCTTCGGTGGCGTAGGTACCCGGCAGCAGGCGGCCGCGGTCGGCGAGCAGGCCGGTGACTTCGTCCGGCGTCGGCATCGCGTCGGCGCAGGACAGGCGGGAGGCGACGAGGGCGCCGGCGGCGTTGGCGAAGTCGAGAACCTGTGCCAGGGGCCAGCCGGAGAGCAGGCCGTGACAGAAGGCCCCGCCAAAGGAGTCGCCGGCGCCGAGGCCGTTGACAGTTTCCACGGGCACCGGGGCAGAGACCACACGCTCGGTGCGGGTCTTGGCCATGACCCCTTCAGGGCCCAGCTTCACGACGGCGATTTCGACGCCGGCCGCGAGCAGCCGGTCCGCCTGTTCGTCCGGGGTGCCTTCCCCGACAGCGACGGCGCATTCCTTGTCGTTGCCGATCGCGACGGTGACGTGCGGCAGGATCCTGGCGACCTGTTCCCGGGCTTCCTCCTCGGAAGCCCAGAACATCGGCCGGTAGTCGAGGTCCAGGATGGTGAACTGGCCTTCCTTGAGCCCGGTGCGGGGCCGTGCCTCGTGGGCCGTGAGCTGGGCAGTGCGGCTGGGCTCCTGGCAGAGTCCGGTGACGGTGGACCAGAAGATCCCGGCGTCCCTGATGGCGTCCAGGTCCAGTTCCTCGGCCTTGATCTGCAGGTCCGGTGCCGTGGGGAAGCGTCCATAGAAGTAGAGCGGGAAGTCCTCCGGCGGCTTGATGGCGCAGAACGTGACGGCGGTGGGCCATTCCTTGACCGCCGTGACGAAGGAGTCGTCCACGTTGAATTTGCGCAGTTCGCGGTGCAGGTACTTGCCGAAGGCGTCGTCGCCGGTGCGGGTGATGACGGCGGTGCGGCGGCCATGGCGGGCGGCGGCGACAGCTACGTTGGATGGGGATCCGCCAAGGTACTTTCCGAAGGACGTGACATCCTCCAGATCCACCCCGATGTCGTTCGGGTAGATATCAACACTGATGCGCCCGATCGTGAGCAGTTCGTGGGTCACGGTGATCGTGGACCTTTCTGGTGTGGACTCGATACCTTTGCGCAGCCTGAGCTTCGGCGTTTCTGCGGTGCTTATTCGGTGCTTTGGGGCCTGGCGTGAGCCGGGCCACAACCACTACTTTGCCTTAGAATCCATGTACTGTCAAAGGTTTGTACTGACATATTTACAACATGACACGGGGACTTCAAGTGACGCCCCGCGCGGCGCCGCGGCGGCGGAGCAGGCGCCGGTATTACCCCGGTGGCTACCTGGCGGGAATGCCGAGTTCGCCGGTGACGTACTGGGCCTGCCCGAAACCGAACGACCAGTCCCCCGCGGTGTTCTCGACGTATCCGATGAAAACGTCCTCGCCGGCGACCCCCGCGGCGGCCAGCCTGTCCGCGATGGCGGCAAACAGGGACTGCTTGGCGGACTGGCTGCGCCCGGCCTGGGTGAAGATCTGGATCATCACCACGTCCGGCGTCCGCTCGAAGCCGAGCCCGGCATCCTGGGCAACAATTTGCCCCACGGGATGCTCGGTCAGCACGTGGAAGTAGTCCCGCTCCGGAATGCCAAATTCGGCCACGATCGCGCTGTGGATGCCCTGGCTGAGTCCGCGGAGCTGCTCCGCGCCGCGGCCCTGGTTGACGTCAATTCGTACGAGAGGCACTCGCATCTCCTTCACTAGTTTGTCCTGACATACTAACAAAGTAATTCGGAGCTACGCAAGGATTCCGTGACAGCACACAGCAACTTGGGGTCACTTAGCGCCCGTCCCAGCCCCTCAGGACGGGCCCTCAGTGACCCCGCGTTGGGTATTGCGC
>NZ_JBFTZL010000036.1:0-26081 GCF_056406825.1 Arthrobacter sp. P1_A5
GCTCCGGGCCGCCCCGAAACCGGCACCGCTCCTGCCGCGGCCGCCGGTTCGGCCAGCTCAATCGGCTCCGTCTCCGGCTCCGGCTCCGGCGCGGCCGGCCCGTCCGGTTCGGTCCCTGCCCAGCTGCGTCGCCTGCTGGCCCCGGTCAAGGGCCGGTTCGCCGCCGCCGGAGCCGTAGGCACGTTGGCGGCCCTGTTCGCCGTCGCCCTCGCGGGGCTGTCCGGCTGGCTCATCATCCGGGCCAGTGAACAGCCGCCCATCCTGTACCTGCTCACCGCGATCGTCGGCGTGAGGTTTTTCGGCGTCGGCCGGGCGTGCCTGCGGTACTCCGAGCGTTTGCTGCTGCACGATGCCGTGTTCGCCGCCTTGACCCGGCTCCGGGGCCGGCTCTGGGAGTCGCTGAGCCGCCGTGCGCTGTCCCTGCGCCGGCTCCTGCAGGGCGGCAACGTACTCGGCACGGTGGTGGACGACGTCGACACGGTCCGCGAACTTTTGCCCCGCGTCGTGCTGCCGCCCGTGACCGCCATCGCTGTCGCCGCGGCCGCAGTGGCCGGGATCGGGCTGCTGCTTCCCGCTGCGCTGCCTGCCGTGGCCGCGGCAGCGCTGCTGAGCATTGTCGTTGCCCCCGCCCTGGCGTTGGCCGCCGACCGCATGTCCGCCGGCACCGAACAAAACCTCCGCTCCGGTGTGCTCCGACACGTTGCCGCTGCCCTGGACGCCCGCGCAGAACTGCACGCGAACGGCGTCAGCGCCCCCGTGCTCGCTGCGATTGGCCGGGCGGACCGGGCCGCGACGGCAGCCTCACAGCGGTCGGCATGGGCGGAGGGTCTCGGCCAGGCCCTGACCGTCCTGGCCTGTGCCGTGGCCGCCCTGGCCAGCGCCGTGCTGGCCGCCCCGCTCGCCCTGAGCGGCGTGGTCGAACCGGAGACTGTTGCCGTCGTCGTCCTCGTGCAGCTGGCCCTGGTGGACCCTTACGCGGCCATCACCACGGCCGTGCGGCAGTATCCCGCGCTCCGCGCCGTGATGCGGCGGATCAGCGCGGCAGGAGTCCTGGAGGCGGGGGCGAACAGTGACGCGGACGGCGGCGCCGCAACGGGCGGACTGGTGCCCGTGGCTTCGCGGCCCGGCGGCCGGCCGGGGATTGAACTCGTGGACCTCGCTGCCGCGTGGCCTGGCGGCGGAAATGTCTTCAGCGGACTCACGGCCGAGGCCGGCCCCGGGCGCTGGCTGGCCGTCACCGGCGCCTCCGGCTCCGGCAAGTCGACCCTGCTGGCCACGGTCCTGGGGTTCCTGCCGGCGGCCGGCGGCCACCTGTACCTGAGCGGACGCGCCGCCTGGTGCCCGCAGGAGGCACACCTGTTCGACTCGACCATCCGCGGCAACCTTCTCCTGGCGCGGCCGGAGCCGGCTCCCGCCGGTACGGACAGTGCGCAGCGTGGACCCGGCGGCGCCGTGGTGGCCAACGGGGACGAGCAGCTGCGGGCTTCCCTCGACGCGGTCGGACTCGGCCCGATGCTGGCCCGGCTTGAGGACGGCCTGGACACCCGGACCGGCCCGGGCGGGGCCTTTCTCAGCGGCGGAGAGCGTACGCGCCTGGCCGTTGCGCGCACGCTCATGACCGGGGCCGACGTCATCCTGCTCGATGAACCGACGGCGCACCTCGATGCGGAGTCAGGCAGGCTCATGCTCGCCGAATTGCGCGACGGGCTGCGCGACCGGACCGTTGTCCTGGTCACCCACAACCCGGACGATATCGACGCCGCGGACACCAGACTGGACCTGGACGCCGCAGCCGCGGCTGCCGCCACGGGCGCCGCGGGCGAGGGGCCGGCGACGGCGGCCGTGCTGGCGCGCGGGTAACCCGCCTATTAGCCTGTTGCCATGAACCGCAACGGCGAGCTCCACCCCCGGCCCRCACTTGACCCCCGGCTGTCCTGGCGGCCGGCGGAGCGCCGCGACCTCGACGCGTGGGCCGGCCTGATTGCCCGCACGGCCGCCGTCGAGCAACCCGTCTGGTTCGAGCGCCAGGCGGATCTGGAACAGATCCTGGAGTCGAAAAATAACCCGGTAACGGCGAACTCCATCATCGGCTTCGATCCGGAGGGCGTTGCCCGGGCCTACGGCCGGATCACCAAGAACCGCGACGGTGACAAGGCGAACGGCTCCGGCTGCGTTGACCCGGAGTGGCAGGGGAGCGGGATCGGCACCTTGCTGCTGGGTTGGATGGAACAGCGGACCAGGGACCGCTTTGCCGAGGACGCACGGCCTGCCGGCACGGTTGGGGATGCCGGCACAGTTGGGGATGCCGGCGATGCCGGCGACGGCGATGCGGGCGGCACCGGGGGCGTCCCGCGCCCGAGACTGCGGCTCCATACCGAGCAGCAGCACCAGCACCAGGCCGCCTTGTTCGCCGGTTCCGGCTACGGCATTGTCCGCTATTACAACGAGATGCACCGGCCACTGACCCAGGCTGTGCCTGAATCCTCCCTGGACCCCGGACTGGAGCTCGTCACTTTTGGGCCGGAGCTGCATGAACCGGTGCGGCTGGCGCACAACGCGGCATTCCGGGACCACTGGGGCAGCGAGCCCCGCGACCAGGAGGGTTGGGGCTATGTGGTGAATGATCCGCAGGCCCGGCCGGACCTGAGCGGCGTCGTGCTGGACCGTTCTACCGGCACGGTGGCCGGGTACCAGTTGGCCACCCACGACGTCGAGGCCGCCCTGACCCGCGGCTTCCGCGAAGGCTACACGGAGCTCCTTGGCGTCCGGCGGGAGTACCGTGGCCGGGGCATCGCGCAGGTGCTCTTGGCCGATGCCATGCGCCGCTTCGCCGCCGCGGGCATGGACGTGGCCTCGCTGGATGTCGACTCGGAGAACCCGACCGGGGCCCTCGCGCTCTACCTCAAGATGGGCTATGTGGCCGTCAACCGGAGCATGGCGTGGGACAAGGAGCTTCAGCCGGCCGTGCCGTAGGGGCCGCCTCAGGGAACCGCAGACCCTGCGGCTTCCCGCCGGCCGTCCGCGCGCCTGCCGTCCGCGCGCCAGTTCTTCGCGTTAGCCGTCCACGTCGTGGAGGTGGTGGACGACGTCGTGCAGGAAATACTKCGCGAAGGTCAGGACAGTGAACACTGAGCCGTTGCTCCGGGTCCCCAAGCGGACCCAATCCTCCTCCTTTACCCGTGCGAAGGACGCGGCAATCTGCTCGCCCTCCGCCGTCAGCTCGACGCCGACCTGGGCTGGATCGGCGTTGGCGTAGTCCTGCTCGATTGCCGTCTTGTCCTGGTCCCAGTCATCGAACCGGGCATCGTCCTCGGACAACATGAGGGACAGGCGGTGATCGAAAAGTGTGAAGACGTCCCGGACGTGGCAGCCATACTCGAGGACGGACCACGTGGCCTCGTTGGGCCGTTCCGTCGCGTCCGGCCGTCGGAGGGCTGCACGCCACCGCGGGAGCATGCTGATGACGATCCCCGGCACCGTGGCCGGGGTCGCGGTGGAGACATCGAAACCGCACTCGGGGCAGGGCTGCGACAGGACCCAAGTCCAGTCCTTGGAATCCGGAATGATAGGCATTCCAGCAGTGTAGGTGCATTCGTTCCGCCGGGCATCCCGGCCCGTCGCTGCAGCCGGTGCGGCACCCAGGTACGAGGCCAAAGCAGCACCGCCGTCGGCCGATGCTTTGGACTACGTCGGCCGGGGCCGCCCAGTTGACGGCCCCGGTCCGAAGGCGGACCGGGGCCGGGACGCTGCTAGAGGCTGGCCAGCAGGTCCTTCATTTCCTGGATTTCAGCTTCCTGGGCGCTCACGATTGCCTTGCTCAGGCTGAGGGCGTCAGGGTTCTTGCCTTGGCTGCTTTCAGTCTTGGCCATCATCACCGCGCCCTCGTGGTGGACGATCATCTGGGCCAGGAACAACTTGGCCGCGTCGGCGCCCTGGGCGGCATCGAGCTTCTTCAGGTCGTCGTCGCCCATCACCCCGTCACCCATGCCATGGCCGGACGCCATCTGGGCGGGTTCGTTCCAGGTCTTGAGCCAGCCCGTCATCTGCGCGATTTCGGGTGCCTGTGCGGCCTTGATCTTTGTGGCGAGCGCGGTGATCCGCGCGTCCATGCCCTGCTTCCTGAGCATCATGTCGCTCATTTCCACGGCCTGGGCGTGGTGCGGGATCATCCCTTGGGTGAACATGGTGTCTGCCGCGTTGTGGTCCGCGGTTGCGGGCGCCGAGCTGGACGACGTGCCCATGCCGCCGCTGCCCATGCCCGGCATGGTGCCGGCGGGTGTGCTTCCGGAGGTGCCGGCGCAGCCGGCAAGGGCGATGGCGGCGGAAATGCCGAAGGCAGGAATTGTGGCAGAAATGGTCAGGGTTTTCTTCATGGGGTCAGGTCCTTCAATCATCAATCAGCGTTGTGGCACGCCTGCGGATGACACGCCCGCGCCGCTGGAAGAACGGGATGGAGCGTGCCGGGTAAGTGGGGACGCCGGACAACGACACGGCGCGATCCCGTCTTACGTCCGGCTGATGGACAGATCGCCCGGCGAAGGACTTGCGGGGAGATAGCAGTAGGCCCTGACGGCGGCGTCGCCGTGCGTGTCCGGGTTGTGCATCGAGGCCGGCGCCATGCCAGGTGGGGGCGCGGCCAGGGACGTCATTGCCGCCGAGGGCACACAGGCCGAGTGCATTGACGCAGCGTCGGCGCAGTTCGATTGGCATACGCACGACACCGCGGGGGCAGCGGCCCGGCTGTCGGCCGTCAGGTCGGGACCGGCTGGGGTCGCAGGGCGCGGAGCCAAGGAGTCATGGCCCATAGTGCGCTCTTGCAGGGCATGGGCGGCCGGATGAGGTGCGAGGCCGGTCTCCGGCCGGGAAGATGACCCCGCGGCTTCCGCGGAGGATGTCACCGCGGTCATGGCATGAGCGCCATGCATTCCGGTCATGACGTGCATCCCGAGGAATCCAGCCACGACAGCCAGCAGGCCCGCTAGCAGGAAGCCGCGGCGAAGGGCGGTTGCGGCATGGCTCATGAAAGCTGCGGCCATGGCATTCTCCCTCCGGTTGGCAGTGTTGGATGGTAGCCAGGTCAAGGCTACAGGCTGGGCATTGGCCGGGCCGTCGTCGGGATACTTGCTCCCGGTGGCTAGCGGACTTCGATGACGCCCATCATTCCTTGGTCCTCGTGGTCCAGGATGTGGCAGTGGTACACGGAGCGGCCGGTGAAATCCTTGAAGTGGATCCGGACCCGCACCTGTCCGTTGGCGGGTATGTTGACGACGTCACGCCAGACGGGCTGGCCCGGCGCCTGGCTCTGTTCCTCGATGATCTGCATCGGCCAGACGTGCAGGTGGAAAGGATGGTCCATCGGGCTGGGATTGATCAGGGTCCACTCCTCCACCGTCTGCGCGGCCACAGTGGAGTCCGTCCGGCTTGCGTTGAATTCACGGCCGTTGATGGTGAAACTCATTCCCATCCCCATGCCCATGCCGCCGACGGCGAAGGTCAGCTGCCTGTGGGCGGCAACGGCCGCGGTCCTCAGGTCTGCCGCTGCGGGCCGGGCCGGCACCGCCGGAGGAGGAGCGGCCGGGGCGCCGGAGACCGAGAGGGTCGCCAGCACGAGATCCCCTGTGCCCTGGGCGCCGTTGGGGGCTGGCCCTGCCGGTCCCATCATGCCGGCCATGCTGCCACGGTTGTAGTAGACGGCACTGAGAGTGGCGTCGCCCTCGACAGCTGTGACCAGGACATCTGCACGGTTGCCCGGCGCCAGCAGCACCTCGTCCGCGTTCCGGGGCGTGGGGAAGCGGCCGGAATCCATGCCGAGGAGCTGCATCTGCTGCCCGTCCATGCGCAGCTGCAGGTAGCGGGCCACGCACGTGTTCACGATCCGCCACCGCTCACGCTCGCCCGGCCGGGCGGAAAGTTTCGGGTTGCTTTGTCCGTTGACCAGGACAAGTTCACCTTCCCGGCCGAGCATCCGGTCCATGGGCGAGGGGCCGGCGACGGTTCCGGAGCCGTCCAGGGTGATGTCAGAGACGACCATCACCCGCTCGCGGCTGACGTCCACGGGCTGTGCGTCCTCGACGATGATCGCACCGAACAGGCCGGCGAAAATCTGATCGGCGACCATGCCGTGATGATGGGGGTGGTACCAGTACACGCCGGGCGGGTGGTCCGCAGGGAGCCGGTACTCGTAGCGGAACGAGTGGCCGGGCTCGACGACGTTGAAAACGTTGTCTCCGTTGCCCTGGGGTGAAACGTGGAGTCCGTGGACGTGCAGGTTTGTCGGGACGTCCATGCTGTTGACCAGCTCGACGGCGAACACGTCCCCACCCCTCAAACGCAGGGTTGGGCCGGGGATTCCGCCGTTGTAGCCAAGCGCCGAGGCCTGCTGGCCGCCGAGCTGCACTGAGCCAGCGGACGCTTCGAGCCGGACCTGCAACCGTCCGTTGCTGCTGCGCAGCTGCTTCGGCTCGGTGAAGTCTCCGCCCGCGACGGCCGCGAACCGGGAACTGACCGTCCACCAGAGCCCGGCTCCGCCGGCGGCTATGGCTGCCGTGCCGAGGCCGCCCAGCAGGAGCGCGTTCCGGCGGCTCATTGGGAGCACTATTGGTCCTCGCCGAGAACCTTTAGCTGCTCGCGGTATTGCTCCGCCGTCAGTTCACCCCGGGCAAAGCGTTCATCGAGGATCTGCCGGGCCCGGCTCCTGCCGGGGTAGGGCCCCTGCGGTCCCTGCATCCCGCCGTGAGTGCCGCCTCCGGCAAACATGCGCACGGCGACCAGTACCAGCAGCGCTATGCCGATGAGCAGGAGTACGCCCCACATCCACATCCAGCCCATATTCATGCCGTAGCCCCACATCAAGACCGGTGCCCTTTCGCCTCAGACCATTGCTCTATTCCGATTCTTTGGCCGACCTCGGCTGCCCGGTAGAGTCCGAAGGCCTTCCCGCCCCGGGAGCCTTCGATGCCGTCCGGGGCGGTCTCCGTTGGCTTCGCGTGCCTCTGGCCGGCGTGGCGACGGACGTCCCTTCCCAGGGTCAGCGGGATGAGGCCACGGAGTGCCGGTGGGCGGCCCAGGCCGCGTAGCTGCCGTCGAGTTCAACGATGTCGTACCCGGCGCGGCGCAGGGCGCTGGCCGCGACGGAGTTGCGGATGCCGCTTTGGCAGTAGGTCACGATAGTGCCTCCGGCCGGGAGTTCGTCGAGGTGCCACATGACGCGGCCGCCGCTGAGCTGGTGGGATCCGGGGATGTGTCCGGCCAGGTGCTCGGTGCGGTTGCGGACGTCCAGCACCATCGCAGCGTCAAAGTCGGCCAGATCGGCAGGCTGGATCAGCCGCGGGGTAGAGGTTGGGAGGCCTTCGACGCCGGTGAGGTAGCCAGCGATGTTGTCGATGCCGACGCGGACCAAGTGATCCCACATCTCTTGGGCCTGCTCCGGCCCGGCGGCCAGCAGAACCAACGGGTTCTTATCGGTTTCCGGGTTGACGACCCAGGCGCCGTAGCTGGCCACTGACTTGCCGGCGGGGATGTTCAGGGAGCCGGTGACGGTGCCCTCATGGACCTCGGTGTTGGAGCGGGTGTCTATGAAGGTTGCCTTGTCCGCAGCCAGATCCCGGGCCACGGCGGCGATGTCCAGCTCCTGCAGCGGGGCACGTTCCCTCAAAATTGCCGGGCCGATACGGTTTTCGCGCTTCATCCGCCCGAAGTAGGCGTGGGCGTCCGGCTGGCCGTCGAGAAGCTCATTGACGAACCCCTGCTCGTCGTTCGCGGCGAGGTACGGGCCCCACCAGGCGTAGAGCCGTTCGTAACCGACGGTGGTGGAGGGGATGGCGCCYAGGGCCTTGCCGCAGGCGCTGCCGGCGCCGTGGGCCGGGTGGACCTGGACGTAGTCGGGCAGGGTCAGGAATTTGTCCCGCAGACTGGCGAAGAGCTGCCTGGCACCCTCAAACCGGGTGTCCACGCCGCCGGCCGCTTCGTCCAGCAGGTCCGGGCGCCCCAGGTCACCGGAGAAGACGAAGTCGCCGGAGAGCAGGTAGCCGGGCTGGTCGCTGAAGGCGCCGTCAGTCACCAGGAAGGACAGGTGCTCCGGGGTGTGGCCCGGGGTATGCAGAGCCTGGATGGTGATGTTGCCGAGGGCGATCCTGTCGCCGTCGTAGAGCCGTTCGCCGTCGAATTCGTACTGCCAGTCCGGGCCGCCTTCGCCGGAGACGTAGATCGTGGCGCCGGTGGCGGCGGCCAGCTCGCGGGTGCCGGAGAGGTAGTCGGCGTGAATGTGGGTTTCGGTGACGGCCACAATCTTCATGCCGTGCTTCTCGGCCAGTTCCTGGTAGACCGCGATGTCCCGGCGGCCGTCCACAACAACAGCCTCACCCTTGGCCTGGCAGCCAATGAGGTAGCTGGCCTGGGCGAGGTCTTCATCGTAAATGCGCTCGATAAGCATTGGTGTTCTCCTTCGTGGGGGAAGTTTGGTATCTGATCCTGCGTGCCGGCTGTGCCAGGTTTTCGGTAGGGCGTTAGGGGTCCCGCTGGAGCTTCTCCGGCGGGAGGGTTGGGGGTTGGCGGGTCAGGCGGTGACGGTGCTCGTTGTGACCCATGCCGCTACGACAAAGATGAGCATCGCGAAGGAGACCCGGATGTGCTTGTCCTGCAGCCGGCGGGCAAGCCGGGCAGCATAGAGGGATCCAAGGATGGCCGGGACCGCGAAGCCCAGAACCGTGGGCCACTCGATCGTGAAACCTGCGGCGTGGGCCCCGAAGCCCGCCGTCGAATTGATCACAATGATGGCCAGGGAGGAACCGACTGCCTGTTTCATGCGCAGCCCCAGGAACAGTGTGAGAGCCGGGGTGATCAGGAACCCTCCGCCCACACCCAGCAGCCCTGTGAGGAACCCGACCAGGAGGCCAACCCCGACGGCCTTTGGGGCGCAGGTGCGGAAAGCCCTGGTGGGCCCGATGCTGCAGGAACCGTCGGTTTCCCTGGTCCGCGCGAGCATCCGGATCCCCGCGATCACCATGATGGCAGCGAAGGCGAGCATCAGGATGTTCGGATCAAGCAGGCGGCCCAGGGCGGTTCCGGCCCAAGCGGCAGGGATGCCCGCGGCACCGACAATCAGGACCACTGGCCAGTTGATGCCCTCACGGAGCCTGGGCACCAGTGCCGCCAGGGACGAGATGCCCACCACGAGCAGGGAGGTGGGAATGGCCTCCGCGGGGCTCATGCCCACGCCGTAGACCAGGGCGGGAACGGCGATGATCGACCCGCCGCCACCCACCACACCGAGAACGATGCCGACGACGAGCCCCAGAGACAGGGCCGCGATCATGCTGCCGGAGCCTGCTCAGCCGGAACAACCGGCAGGTTCATGATGGCGGTTTCGCGCGTGGGCTCCGTGGCGGACTTGTTCCACGGCAAGGCCGAGATGGCCCGGCCCATGGCGCAGGTGTTGGTCGCCGCGGAAAAGGTCAGGCCAGCGCCGATGACGCCGGCAAGCGTCCGGATCCTGGGGGAGACGAACTTGCCGCCAGCCAGGCCGAGGACCACCAGCGACCCGGCGGCGAGACGGACCTGCCGCTCCAGGTCCCAGCGTTCCTTGCCCTTGACCACGTCACCCCCGGCCGCTGCGAAGCCGGGGACGCCGCCGGTCAGGACGTAGGCCGTATTGATGCCGGAACTGCCGAGGCGCTGCCGCGCCTGTTCAGCGCGGGCCCCTGACTGGCAAACGAGGACGACGCGGCTACCCAGACGGGCGGCAAGCTCATCGGTGTGTTCGGACAGCAGCGGCAGCGGCACGTTGTATGACCCGCGAATGTGCACGGACTCGAACTCAGCGGCCGAGCGGACGTCAATGATCATGAGGTCCTGATGCTCGGTGACCCAGCTGCGCAAGGTCTCCGGAGCGAGAGCGGAAATGGCGGTGGAAGGCGAAATCATGGGGGCCTCTCGAAAGGGGTCGTGGGTGAGTACCCCACCGAGTATGGCAGATACCCATAGGGGTATGCAAAATACCCGGTGGGGTATAAGGTGATGGCAAGCCACCTACGCCTTTGGAGACCTCATGCAACTCGATCCGACTGAACTAACCCCTGTGGTCAACCGCCTCAAGCGCGCCCAGGGACAGCTCGCTGCTGTGACCCGCATGCTGGAGGAGGGCGGGGATTGCAGGGCAATCGTCACGCAGTTGGCGGCCGTCTCGAAGGCTCTGGACAAGGCCGGATTCGCGATCATCGCCAGCGGACTTGAGCAATGCCTCGTCCGCGAAGACACCACCATGGACCGGAAGGAGCTCGAAAGGCTCTTCCTCTCCCTCGCCTGACCAACAGGGGACATCTCGCCTAACCAGCGGCGGACATCAGGGCGCCGTGTCGGGGCCGTTCCCCCACCAATGCCCCCGCCGGCCAAGGAAATCAGCGTCGCGGTTTCTCAGGTACGTGGGGGATATGGAGGAGTATCATTCCTTCCGGGGGGCGGGCCTGGAAAGAGAATAGCCATGCTCAAGGACAAGCAAGTCGGCGCAGTGCTACCGGCAGCGGACATCGCGCGTGCACGGGATTTCTACCGCGATAAGCTCGGGCTCGAACCCGAGAACGCGGATGCCGAGGACAACCTGCAGTACAAGTGCGGCGGAGGTACCGGGTTCCTCCTGTACCAGACGCCCAATGCCGGAACGGCCAAGAACACGCAGATCGGCTGGGTGGTCGAGGACCTTCCGGGTGCCGTTGCGGAACTCCGAGCCAAGGGAGTCGTCTTCGAAGAATACGACTTCCCGGGCCTAAAAACGGAGGACGGCATCGCCACCACTCCGGACGGAAGCTCGGCCGCGTGGTTCCTGGACACGGAGGGCAACATCCTGAGCCTCAACCACATGCCCTAGCGCCGGCACACAGGATGCAGGCAAGGCTTCCGGGACTGAGATCGCCGGAGGCAACGCCGGATCACGAAGCCCGGCCGGAGCGCGACGGCGCCGCCGGCCGGGTTTCGTTCGTCCGCGGACCTACGTGTCGTTGCCGGCTTCCGGGTCATCTGACCACGCCATGCTGGGTCCGATGGCGTCGATCGCCTGGGACAGCGGAATGCCGGAGCCGTCGCGGCGGCCATGCTCGCCGGGGAGTGAGCGCGCCACACCTGCCAGGGAGGACGCCTTGGCCGGACCGTGCCCAGCCCAGCCGAGCAGCAGCGTGTCCTCGCCCTTGAGGAAACGGTGTGCCCGCACCCCGGCAGTCGCCCGGCCCTTGACCGGGTACTCGGCCAGGGCGGTGACCTTCGCGGCCCCGGGGGCTGTGCCCGGCAGCGCGCCTTCGGTCCCCGCGATGGTCACGACGACGGCGGCGGCGTCAGCGGCGCTGGCGGTCCCGAAGAACATCACCCGGTCCCCGGCGGCCAGCTTGATCCCGGCCATGCCGCCGGCCGTCCGGCCCTGCGGGCGGACGGCGGAGGCGCTGAAGCGCAGCAGTTGGGCCTGCCGCGTGATGAAGACGAGGTCGTCGTCGTCGGACCCGGCGGGGGCAACGCCCACCACGGTGTCCTTGTCTTTGAGCGCGATCGCTTCCCAGTCTTCGCGGTTCAGCGGATAGTCCGGCTGCACCCGTTTGACCACGCCCTGGGCGGTTCCGATTGCCAGGACCTGGTCCAGCGGTGCGAAGGCCACCAGTGATTCCCCCTTGAGCAGAGTGATGAAATCCTTGGCCGCTACCCCGCCGGCCATGTTGGGGGTACCCGAGGTTGGCGGCAGCACAGGCATGTCCATGACCTGCAGGCGCAGCATGCGGCCCTGCGAGGTCACAGCGGCGATCTCGCCGCGGGCGGTGGTTTTGACCACGGAGGAGAAAACGTCATGCCGGGTCCGCGGTCCGGCCTCGGCCAGGCTGTCCTGGTTGGCGGTGCGGGCAATCTGTCCGGACACGGTGAGGATGGCCCAGCAAGGATCGTCCGCGATCTCAAGGGCCAGCGGTGCGGCCTTGCCCTTGGCCCCGGCGGCTGCGCCCAGTGCCGCGGCGACGGTGGGGGAGACGGCCTCGGATTCCAGCAGGACGGTCCGGCGCGGTGTGCCGTACTTCTCCGCGATCTCGCCGAGTTCGTCGGACACCAGGGCACGGAGCAGCACGGGGGAGCCCAGGATCGCCTCAAGCTCCGCGATCTCCCGGCGGAGCTCCTCCTGCTCCTTCTCCAGCTCGACCCGCGAATACTTGGTCAGCTGCCGCAGCCGCAGTTCCAGGATGTAGTTGGCCTGGATCTCGGAGAGATCGTAGATGGACATCAGCCGGGTACGGGCCTCGGCCACCTCGTCGGAGGACCGGATGATCTGGATGACCTCGTCAATGTCCACGATCGCGACCAGGAGGCCTTCGACCAGGTGCAGGCGGTCCTTCTTCTTGCCCAGCCGGAACGCGGTGCGGCGCCGGACCACGTTGATCCGGTGGTCCACGTAGACCGAGAGCAGCTGGAGCAGCCCGAGGGTCTGCGGCTGGCCATCGACGAGCGTCACGTTGTTGATGCCGAAGGAGTCTTCCATCGGGGTGTAGCGGTAGAGCTGCTGGAGCACGGCAGTGGGGTTGAAGCCGTTCTTGAGCTCAATGACCAGGCGCAGGCCGTGCTTGCGGTCGGTGAGGTCCACGACGTCGCTGATGCCGGTGAGCTTCTTGCCGTTGACGGCATCCTTGATCTTCTCGATCACCTTTTCCGGGCCCACCATGTACGGCAGTTCCGTGACCACCAGGCCGGTGCGGCGGGCAGAGAGCTGCTCGATGTCCACCTTTGCCCGGGTCTTGAAGGAGCCGCGGCCGGTGGCATAGGCGTCGCGGATGCCGTCCAGGCCCACGATCCGGCCGCCGGTGGGCAGGTCCGGGCCGGGGACGAACCTCATGATGTCCTCGAGCGTGGCGTCCGGGTTGTCGATCAGGTGCCGGGCCGCGGCGATGACCTCCACCAGATTGTGCGGGGCCATATTGGTGGCCATGCCGACGGCGATGCCCGTCGCGCCGTTGACCAGCAGGTTGGGGAACGCGGCCGGCAGCACGTCCGGCTGGGTCAGCTGGTTGTCGTAGTTGGGAACGAAATCGACGACGTCCTCGTCGAGGTGGTCGGTGAGGGTCAGGGCCGCGGCCGCCAGCCGGGCTTCCGTGTAGCGGGGCGCCGCCGGGCCGTCGTCGAGCGAGCCAAAGTTGCCGTGTCCGTCGATCAGCGGCAGCCGCAGGGAAAAGTCCTGGGCCATGCGCACCATGGCGTCGTAGATCGCGGCGTCACCGTGCGGGTGCAGCTTGCCCATGACCTCGCCCACCACGCGGGCGCTCTTGACGTGGCCGCGGTCCGGGCGCAGCCCCATGTCGGACATCATGTAGAGGATCCGCCGCTGGACGGGCTTCAGGCCGTCGCGGGCGTCGGGAAGGGCCCGCGAATAAATCACCGAATAGGCGTATTCGAGGAATGAGCCTTCCATCTCGGACGTGACATCGATATCGACGATGTTCTCAACGAAATCCTGGCTGGGTTCCCCTGCCGGGGGCGTGGTTTGGCGGCGTGCCATAAGGCTGGTGGATCCTTCTGAGGGGTGCTGAACGGGTACTGCGTAAGTTTATGACTAGGCTAAGCCTATGGTGGATCAGCCGGCGGACGGCGTATATCCGGAATATTGGGAAGCCGATGTTGTCCTGCGCGACGGCGGCACGGCGCATGTGCGCCCCATCCACCCCTCCGATGCAGATGCGGTCCAGGCCTTCCACGTGGGCCAGTCCCAGAAGTCCATCTACATGCGCTTCTTCGCCTTCAAGTCCAAGCTTTCCAGCAAGGAACTCAAGCGCTTCACCGAGGTGGACTACAAGGACCGGGTGGCCCTGGTCATCACCATCGGCGGCGAAATCCTGGGCATCGGCCGTTACGACCGGCTCGATGACCCGGCCGAGGCCGAGGTCGCCTTCAACATCGCCGACGCCCATCAGGGCCGCGGCATCGGCTCGATCCTGCTCGAACACCTCGCCGCCGCGGCCCGCGAGAACGGGATCCGCAAGTTCAGTGCCGAGGTGCTTCCGGAGAACCGCAAGATGCTCATGGTCTTCTCCGACGCCGGCTACGACGTCAAACGCCACTTCGACGACGGCGTCGTCAGCCTCGAGTTCAACATCGACCCCACCGACAAATCCCGCGCCGTGATGGAATCCCGCGAGCACCGCGCCGAGGCCCGCAGTATCCAGGAACTGCTCGCCCCGGCGTCCGTGGCCGTGATCGGAGCCAGCCGCAAATGGGGCACCGTGGGCTACCAGTTGCTCGAGCACGTCATCGAAGGCGGCTTCAGCGGCCCGGTCTATGCGATCAACCCGGAGGCCCTGGAACTGGCCGGCATGCTCTCCTTCGCCCGGCTCTCCGAGGTTCCCGGCCCGGTCACGCTCGCCATCATCGCGGTACCGTACGACGAGGTCCCCAAGGTGGTCCAGGAATGCGCGGCCGCCGGGGTCAAGGGAATCGTAGTGGCCACCGCTGGGTACGCGGACGACGGCGAACGCGGCCTGGCGCGCCAGCGCGAACTGGTCCGGCAGGCCCGGGAGAACGGCATGCGCGTGATCGGCCCGGCGTCCCTGGGCATCGTCAACACCAACCCGGCCGTGTCCCTCAACGCCTCGATGGCACCGGCCCTGGCCCGCCGCGGCGGCCTGGGGCTGTTCAGCCAGTCGGCCGCGATCGGCGTCTCCCTCTACGCGGCCTCCAGCCGGCGCCGGGTTGGCATCTCGACCTTCCTTTCGGCCGGCAACCGGGCCGACGTCTCCGGCAACGACATGATGCAGTACTGGGAAGACGACGCCGACACCACGGCGGTGGGCCTGTACCTGGAATCGATCGGCAACCCGCGCAAGTTCTCCCGGCTGGCCCGCCGCCTTGCCCGCACCAAACCGGTGATTGYGGCCAAGTCCGACGCCATGGGCCTGAACCTGCCGCCCGGTCATGCCGTCCGCACCACCCAGGCGCCCTCGGAAGCGCTGGACGCCATGATGCGGCAGGCGGGGGTGATCCGGGTCGAGACCATCGAAGAGCTCATGGACGTCGCCCAGATCGTCTCGAGCCAGCCGCTGCCCGGGGGCCCCGGCATCGCCGTCTTCAGCAACTCGCGCGCCCTTGGCAAGGTGGTCGCGGACAGTGCCGCCCGCCAGGGGCTCGGCGTGGAACGGATCGTGACCGACGTCGACCTCGACGCGGGCATGTCACGGGCACTGCCGGCCCTGCGGCGGAGCCTGCAGGAAACCCTGACCGCGGACACGGTGTACGCCGCGGTGGTCGCGCTGCTGCCGGCGCACGGTCTCACCGTCGAAAAGATCGCCGGTGTGCTGGCCGAATGCTCCGCGGCGGCCGGCAAGCCGGTGGTGGCCGCCTTTAGCGGAATCCTTGATCCCTCCATCTATGTGGAGGGCATGGTCGGCGCCGAACCTGACCAGCCCCACCAGGCCGCCCCCGCTCCGCCGGTCCCGTGCTACTCCAACCCGGGTGCGGCGGTGGCGGCCCTTGCCGCCGTCGTGCGCTACGCCCAATGGCTGGACCGGGACCAGGGCCTGTTCGTGGAACCCGAAGGGTGCCACCCGGAGCCCGCCCGGGCGGACCTGGAGGTCCTTCTGCGCGATGTGGGCGGCGAGCAGCTCGTCCGGCTGGACCAGGACACGGCCGCCCGGCTGCTGGGCCACTACGGCATCCGGCTGGTCCCGTCCGTCGGGTTCGAGACGGCGGAGGAGGCCGTGGCCGCGGCAGGGCAGCTCGGCTGGCCCGTGGCCTTGAAGACCACGGACCCGGCGCTGCGGCACCGGCTGGACCTGGGAGGTGTGMGGCTGGACATCCAGGACGCCGATTCGCTGCGGCGCAACGTGCTGGAGATGCGCAAGTCGCTCGAGCGGTACGGCTCGCCGTCCCTGGAAGTGCAGACTATGGTGCCTGTGGGGCAGGCCTGCACTTTCCGCGCCATCGAAGACCCGCTGCTGGGGCCGGTGATCTCCTTTGGCCTGGCCGGAGACGCCGTGAACCTGCTCGATGACTGGGCGCACCGCGTGCCGCCGCTCTCCGGTTCCGACGTCCACGACTTCATCCGGGCGCCCCGGGCGTCGCGGAAGCTTTTCGGCTACCAGGGCCTGCCCGCCGTCGACGTCGCGGCGCTCGAGGACCTCGCAGCCCGCCTCACCAGGCTGAAGGACAACCACCCGGAGATCGCGCTGGTGCATTTCAATCCCGTCCTCGCCGGGCCCGATGGTGCCTCGATCCTGGCCGCCGATGTCAGGATCGCGAACGCCGCCCAGCGGACCGACAGTGCGCGCCGGGCGATGCGCAGTTAGGGTCGAACCTCCCGGGCTGCAGCCCGTGTCCGGGGCCCGGCAGTTAGCAAGTCCCCAGCTGATCTGTGAAAATGGAGACTATGAGCWCCCAGCCTCCARCACCCAARCCCCTGGCGACYGCCCCCGSACGCCAGACCGCGCRCCWSMACGGCCTCCATGACCACAGYGCGCAGGGCCAGAGCCTGGAAGGRGCCCTCCARCAGGCCGGTTTTTACCCCCGGCTCGTGGCCGACGTCGTCGCYGATGCCCTGGATGGCCGTGATTGCGTGGCCCACCTCGTACATCTCGAGACACACTTCGACAGGGCCGAGGTCCGCCGCCACATCACCGTTCTGGTGTTGACCGACGACATGTTGGTCATCACCCATGTCGACGACCAGCAGCTCGACGAGGCCGGCGAGCAGACCGTCGCCCAGGTGTCCACCGAGTCCGTTCCGGTCACCCAGATCCGCTCGGTGGTCTTGAGCTATGTCTACGCCCAGCCGCAGGACTACAAGCCTTCCGACCCTGTCCGCGAGCTGACGTTGTCCATTGCATGGTCCGGCGGCCAGCGCCTCGACATGGGTCCGGCCAGCTGCGGGGACCCGCAGTGCGAGGCCGATCACGGCTACAGCGGCACCATTGCCCAGGAAGACATCGTCCTGCGCATCAGCGCCGAAGCGGACGGCCTGCAGGCCGTACAGGACGCCAAGCTCTTCGCCCGCGCCCTCCGTGCCGTGAACACCGGCTCCGCGGCGCCGGTGCCGCACAACGGGCCCGGGCTGCCGCCCCGACCGCGGATGGGCGTATTCGGAAACCGCCTCAGCCGCGGCCACCAGCGCTGACATGGCCCATCTCCGTCAGCCTGAGCCCGCCGAAGATCAGCTGTCAATCCCGGTATTGGCTCCCTCCCTGGCCGCCGACGCCGCCGCCGTCCCGCTGGCCGCCGGCGCTGGTCCGTCCCCGCTCCCGGCCGCCACGGCGTTCGGACACCGTTCCATCGCCGAGGTGCTCACCAGCGCCGCCGCCAGCCTGGGTGTCCCGGGCTTTGAGAACAAACTGAACCTTCCGGCCGCCAAACGCGTGTGCGTGGTGCTGGCCGACGGGCTGGGCCGGAACCTGTTGAAGCAGAAGAGCGCCCACACCCCGTTCCTGCGTGCGGTCCAGCAGGCCGGCCAGGGCCAGGTGCCCGTGTCGCTGGACTCGGCGTTCCCGTCCACCACCGCGGCATCCCTCGCCAGCTTTGGYACCGGACTGTCGGCGGGCCAGCACGGCATGGTGGGCTATGACGTCCTGGATCCGGATCAGGACCGGGTAGTGAACATGCTGGGCAACTGGGACGCCGGCGTGGACCCGCGGACGTGGCAGCCGTTCCCCACCGTTTTCGAACGGGCCGCGGAACACGTCGGTGTCACGACGGTCAGCCTGCCGCAGTTCAGCACCTCGGCCATGACCGAGGCCGCGCTCCGCGGAGGCCGCTTCCTCACCGGAACCACGTCGCACGCCCGGACCGAAGCTGCCGCCGAGGCCATGGCCAGCGCCGGTCCCTCGCTGATGTACTTCTATGTCAATGAGCTCGACAAGGCCGGGCACCGCCACGGCTGCCAGTCAGCCCAGTGGGAGCACCAGCTGGAAGAACTCGATGCCACGGTGCGCCGGCTCAACGCCACCCTGCCGGCCGGCACCACGGTGCTGCTGACGGCGGACCACGGAATGGTGGACGTGCCCGAATCGCAGCGGATCGACTACTCCGCGGAGCCGGCGCTGCTCGCCGGCGTGYGGCACACCGCTGGAGAGCCGCGCATGGTCCACCTCTACCTCGAGGATAGGACGGACGACGCCGCCCGCGGCCGCCTGCTGGCCAACTGGCGGTCCCGTTTCGGGGACAGAATATGGGCCTTCACCCGTGAGGAAGCGATCGCGGGCGGCCTGTTCGGCGACGTGCGGGCCGAGGCCGTCTCGCGGATCGGCGACGTCATGATCGCGGCCCGGGACGCGCTGGCGCTTTATGATACACGCAGGGTCCGGCCCACTGCCCTTGAGGTTGTGGGCCAGCACGGTTCCCTGACGAAAGCCGAGCGGGAAGTCCCGCTGCTCTACTTCCAGGCCGACGGTAAAAAAGCGCCCCGCGGCTGACGTTCCCGCCGGAAATCGCTGCCTGAAATTCGGGACGGAAATCGCTGCCTGAAATTCCTGCCGGAAACGCGGGCCCGGCTCTTATTGGTCGTTGCGGGTTCCGAAGACGATTTCGTCCCAGCTCGGGACGCTGGAGCGCTTCGGCTTGGCCGGCTGGCGCTCGGGCTGGTCCGTTCCGGGCTCGTTCCGGGCAGCGGCGTGGGATTCGCGGTGCTGCCGCCGGGAAGTTCCGCCGCCGATCAATTCATCCAGGCCCGGGCTCGCGGTCGGGCCGCTCTTAGGGGCCGGGCGCAGTTGCGAGGCCGCGATGGTGACTTCCCGGGTCTCGGTGCTGACGCCATCGTGCAGTTTCAAGGCATCGTCCTCCTCCGGGAGGCGCGGTGCGAGGCTCAGCCGCGAGAGCATCGACGGCCTGCCGTCGCGCCGCCGCGTGAAGGGGTCGGTTTCCGACGCGGCGGCCGCCTCCACTGCCGGTACGTCCGGCAGGCCGGGGTTGATGAGGGCCGGGTCGGTCTGGGCCGGGGCGGGATCGCCCTCCGCAGCGGATTCGGGGACGGCATCCGGTTCCACAGCTGCCGTAAGCCCGGCTGCTTCCGGGACCTCCGAGGGACGGGGGTGGGCCGCGGGGACGCCGGTGGTCAGGAGCGTGGCAAGGGCGTCGTCCGCGTCCTCGTCCACGCCGATCCGCTGTCCGCGGCGGGAACGCAGCATGTCCAGCAGCCCGTCGGCGTCTTGTTCCTGGTGGATCCTGTCCTGCTGGAGCAGCATCTGGTGAATAATGCTGTGCTGGCCGGTCGCTGTGCGGGCCGCGGCCTCGGCATCGGTTTCAAAGTCGAAAGGCCGGTCGGAGACGGCCGTGAGGCGCCGGGTCGGCACTGGGCCTTCGAGCGGCTCAAGTTCGCTCAGCTGCTGGGCCCAGCGGTTGGCGTTCTGCAGGGTCTTCCGGGCAGGGTGGAAGGTCCACAGGGCCGGCGGCTCCTCGCCGATTCCGGCCGGGCCGCCGGGCTTGGGCTCGAAGCGGGCCACCACGTTCCAGCTGCCGTCGGGACGTCGCCAGGAATCCCACTCAAGTGTTGAGGGCTCGACGCCGTAGGCCCTGAGCCGGTGCTCCACCATCTCGCTGAGGGACGCCGGGTTTTCACCGAACACCGACCGGTAGGCGTCGTGGCCCGGGGCGGGGGAGGCGACCTCCACCTTGCGGGCCTGCTGCGCGATGTACTCGCGTTCGGCCAGGACCGGGCCCTCATAGCGCTGGACTTTCTCCAGCGGAATTCCGGACAGTTCCGCCACTTCGGCGGCGGTGGCCCCGTTGCGAATCCTGGTCTGGATGTCGCGCGGCGACATGGCAATAGGGGGTGCGGCCGCGCTGGACGCGGTCTTCGCCGACGTCCGGCTGGCTGCCACCCGAAGTGCTTCATCGATCGGCAGCTGGAACATCTCGCCGCCGGTGCCACTCAACAGGAGATGCTCTCCGTCGTCGTGGACGCCTACAAGCCGTAGATCCTGCATACAAATCCTCCACCCTGGCATTACTAACAATCGAAACTCTGCCACCAGCCGGATGCATTTCGGCTTAGGACGGCAGGCGCGCCGTGATTTTCCGCTACTTTCCGCCGGTTTTTGCCGGTCTGCGGGAGAGATCGGGGCGAGGGGACCGGTGGGCTCTGGCATTCGGGAGGCGCTTAAGCAAAAATGACCCGACACCGGGCACAAAAACCGCATGTCCGGCGTTACAACGGTGAACCGTTCCCGGAGCCCAGGGTTACCATCCCGGCGGGCCATCCTGGAACGGCGAATCAATCGAACGAATGCGGAGTGTGAGCAACAAATAATGGCGACTGATTACGATGCGCCGCGTAAGACCGAAGAAGACATCAGCGAGGATTCGATTGAGGCTCTGAAGGCGCGGCGTACGGAGAAGCCTTCCGCCGTGGTGGATGAAGATGAGTCCGACCTCGCCGAAGGCTACGAACTTCCCGGCGCGGACCTGTCCGGGGAGGAACTGCTGGTCCGGGTCCTGCCCGCTCAGGCTGACGAATTCACGTGTGCCTCCTGCTTCCTCGTCCGCCACCGTTCGCAGATTGCCCGCGAAAAGGACGGCCTCAAGTACTGCAAGGATTGCGAGGGCTAGGCGCGCGGCAGTCCTGACCAGGAACCCGGATTCCGGGCACGCATCTCAGGACCGGGGAGGGGGCGACGTGAGGTCCCCTCTGGGAGTTGGGGAGAGCCGTGCAGGAGGCGGTGGGAATTAAGCGTTGAGCGCGGCGATCAGTTGCTCCGGGTGGCGGCTGGACGCCAGCCAGTACGGGGTGCGGTCCGAGGGGTCCTGGATCTCGATCCGGACCACCGGATCCACCCAGCCGCGGATACACAGGAACGCCAGCCCATTGAGCCGGGTGCCCCGCTCCGCCGTCGCTTCTTTGCCCCGGAACGCCGTGGCCTTGCCCAGGAACCCGCGATCAATCGTGGCCCTGCCCACCTTCAGGGTGGTCCTCGTGACCGTGATTGACGGCGTGGACAGGACCAGCAGCACGGAGATGATGACGAAGAGCACGATCGCTGCGGTAATACCGGCCCAGATGCTGATGGGCGCCAGCATGAGGATCCCGGCGCTGGAGAACCCCGCCGCAACCAGCCAGATCCAGAAGTTCGGCCAAAGCTTCTCGGAGTAAAGGGCAGTGGAGTCGCTCGGGGCGCTCTTCGGGGCAGGCGCGGCTGCGCTGGATTCGGGCATAAGCACAGCTTTTCATCTTTCCCGGGCTATTTCACCTCGGCCCCGCCCGGCTCCAGCCCTGGATCCACCCGCATCCACCCGCATCCACCGCGTACCAGTCCCGCGGGCGGCGTGCGCGGGCAGGCCGGCGGCGGCTAGGACGATGTTCCTTGCGGGCGTTAGAGTGAGGGACTGTGACTGAAGAAAACACCGCCGTCGCCAGTGCCGCCCCAACGGCCAGCGACGCAGCCTACGGAACGCCCACCTTGACGGTACAGCTGAAAATGCTCGACGACGGGCTCGAGCCGCCATCGTACGCGCACCCGGGCGACGCGGGCGCTGACCTTCGTGCCCGCGAGGACTTCGTCCTCGCCCCGGGGGAGCGCCGCCTCGTCCCGACAGGCGTCTCGATTGCGCTCCCGGATGGATTCGTTGCGCTGATCCACCCCCGGTCCGGCCTCGCCACCAAGCACGGACTCACGGTGGTGAACGCCCCGGGGACCGTGGACGCCGGCTACCGCGGTGAAATCGCGGTGACACTGCTCAATACGGACCGGGACGAGGCGATCGAGCTCCGCCGCGGCGATAGAATTGCACAAATGGTCATTCAGCGCGTGGAGTACGCCAGGTTCCTCCCGGTCGAGGAGCTCGACGGCTCCGTCCGCGGCGGGGGAGGCTTCGGCTCCACCGGCGGTTTCGGCGGACCGGCCTGAGCGCAGGCCCCGGCAACACCACGGGAGCCAACTGCGTTTCAGCAGTGCCGCAGGCACCGCAGCACATRCAGTCAATGATGCACGGAATAAGGAGCCGGCCGCGGGGTAGCGGGCGGCCACGCGGACAGGCGCCAGGACGGCGCCGGGCGGCGGTACAGGATCACAACTGAAGGAGACACCCCATGGTTTTTGGGCGCGGCAGGAAAGCCAAACAGGAGCAGCCGACCGGGGCCGATACGGACCAGAACGCTGTGGCCACGGAAGCTGCTGGTGACGCCGCCGCGACACCGGCCGGGAACGTTGCCAAAACCGCCGGCCGGGCCGCGACGGGCCCCTTCGACGTCTCGGAAATCGACGACCAGGACGGGTATGTGGACCTCGGTGCGCTGCTGATCGCACCCCGGGAGGGACTCCAGCTCCGCTTGGAGGTTGAAGAGGCGAGCCAGCGCGTCGTCGCCGTCACCATGGACCTGGAGGGATCGAGCCTTCAGCTGCAGGCCTTCGCCGCCCCCCGCTCCGAGGGCCTGTGGGATGAAATCCGTGAGCAGATCGGGCAGTCGGTCGGCAGCCAGGGCGGCCAGGTCGAGGAAGTCGAGGGCAGCTTCGGCACCGAACTCGTGGCGAAGCTTCCCGCCGGCGGCGCGGACGGCAGCCAGGGGTACCGCGTGGCCCGGTTCATCGGCGTCGATGGCCCGCGCTGGTTCCTCCGCGGAGTCTTCGGCGGCGAGGCAGCCCTTGACCGCGACGCGGCGGCCGGACTGGAGGGGCTCTTCCGGAAGATCGTCGTGGTCCGCGGCGAGAACCCCATGCCGCCGCGTGACTTGCTGCAGCTGCGCCTGCCCAAGGACACCGCCGCTGCACCGTCGCCGCAGGCGGCCCCCGAATTCGAACAGCCCGAACGCGGACCGGAGATAACTCAGATTGGCTGATGCCGCCGGCAAGAAAGCCACCGCCGCCATGTCCGTCCGGGACTTGCCGGACCGCGGGCGGGTGCTGTGCCACGGCTTCATCGAGTCCGTCACGTACGTGCCCGCCAACCAGGTGGCTTCCTTCATTGCGATCCTGATCGATCACGACCTACCTGCGCCCGTCAGCCGTTTCCCGGGTTTTGGTGCCAAAGCCGGCTCCGGTGCCGGGGCGGCCAGCAGCCTGCCGGTCAACGGGGTATCAACACACCGGGTGCGCCCCGGCGCTCAGCGCCAGCGGCCGGCCGGTCCCAAGGAGCGGCTGCGCGTTGTTTGGCTGGGCCGGCGCCGGATCCCCGGCGTCGACGCCGGAACAGAGCTCCGGCTCGAGGGCATGGTCACCATCCGCGACGGGCTGCCCACGATCTTCAACCCACGCTACGAAATACTCTCCCGCCAGGAGGAGCAATGACCTTGCCCGAACACCCCGAGCGGGACCGCCCGGAGCGGCCTCAGCAAGACACCGACCGGCAGGAGCCGGCGGAATCCGCGGACGGCGGCCGGGACATCTCCGCACCCGTGACTTCCGAGCCCACCACCGCCCAGCCCACAACCGCCCAGCCCACAACCGCCGCGCCAACTGTCGCTCAGCTTGCCGGGGACTACGCGGCCAAGGCCGGCCTGCACCGGTCGAGCAACGGCAACATTGATGTGCTTAGAAGCGCCGGCGGCATCCAGGGCATTGCCGAGAGCATCCTCCCGGGCCTGGTCTTCCTGATTGCCTTCACTATCGACCGGGAAAACCTGGCGATGGCCGTCACGGCCTCCCTGGCGGTGGCCGCCGTCTTCACCGTGGCGCGGCTGGTTCAGCGCAAACCACTGACGCAGGCTCTGGCCGGCTTCATCGGCGTCGGCCTCTCCGCCTGGCTGGCCACCTCGACCGGCAAAGCAGAGAACTTCTACGTCCTGGGGTTCTTCACCAACGTCGGCTACATCCTGGCAATGTCGATCTCCGTGGCCGTGCGCTGGCCGATCGCCGGCCTGCTCTTCGGCTTCATCCGCAACGAGGGCCTGGAATGGCGCAAGGACCCGAAACGGATCAGGGCGTACAGCATCGGCACGTGGGTGATCGTTGCCGTGCTGGTTCTGCGGCTCGTGGTGCAGGTTCCGCTCTACTTCATGGGCGAGCAGGGCCTCGCCGCCCTCGCCACTACCAGGCTCCTCATGGGCGCCCCGCTATACATCCTCGGCATCTGGGTTGCCTGGCTGATCACCCGGCCGGCCCCGGTGCCCGCCGCGGCCCCAGAGGCCAACTGACCCGATGCGCTATGAGATATGGCCGTTCCCAAACTTCGGGAACGGCCATATCTGGTAGCGCAACTACTGGGAGCGGAACGGATCAGCCGTCGAAGCCGTCGTCCCCGGCCGGCTGGGTGCCGTGGCCGTGCTGGTCCGAGGTCACCGGGTGCTGGTCCTCCAGCGGTGATTCGGGCGCCAGCAGGGCGCGGAGGTCGTCCTCGGCCGCGATCGTGGTGACAAAGAACAGTTCGTCGCCGCCGTCGATCACGTCGTCGCGGCTCGGCGTGATGGGCGCCTGGTCCCGCAGGATCGCAACGAGGGTGGCGTCCTCGGGCCACTGGACATCGCCCACGGTCAGCCCGATCACATGCGAGTCGTGCGGGACCGTGAACTCCACCAGCGAGGACACCCCGGTCTGCAGTGTCAGCAGCCGCACCAGGTCACCGATCTCCACCGCCTCCTCCACCAGGGCGGTCATCAGCTGCGGGGTGTTGACCGCGACGTCGACGCCCCAGGAGTCGTCGAACATCCAGTCGTTCTTGGGGTTGTTGACCCGGCCGACGGTACGCCCGACGCCGAATTCCGTTTTGGCCAGGAGCGAGACCACCAGGTTGACCTTGTCGTCACCGGTGGCGGAGACCACGACGTCGGCGTCCTCGAGTTTGGCGTCCTGCAGCGTGCTCAGCTCGCAGGCATCACCGACCAGCCAGTGGGCTCCGCGCAGCCCGCTCCGGCCGATGACCTCCGGCTTCTCGTCGATCAGCAGGATTTCGTGCTTGTGGGCCAACAACTCGCGGGCGATCGAGGACCCGACGCTTCCGGCACCGACGATGACGACTTTCACTCAGGACTCCTTGGCAGGGGATTTGGCGAGAATATGGCCGATTTCCGAGCTCCGGTCCACGTTCAGCATGGCGTGGACGGTGTCGCCGTCCTGGTAGGACGTGCCGGCAACGGGCAGCATGCCCTCGCCGAACCGGGTCAGATACGCGATCCGGATGCCGGCCGCCTTCTCGATCGAGGAGATCGGGTGCCCGATCCAGTCCGGGTTAAGGTCAACTTCGGCGAGGACCAGCCGGCCCGAGGGCTCCCGGTAGTCGCCGGCGATGTGCTGTTCGGGCAGGATGCGGCGCAGCACCTGGTCGGCGCTCCAGCGGACCGCGGCGACCGTGGGAATGCCGAGGCGCTGGTAGATTTCGGCGCGGCCCGGATCGTAGATCCTGGCGACCACATGGGGAACGTGGAAAGTCTCCCGCGCCACCCGGGTGGCGAGGATGTTGGAGTTGTCGCCGCTGGAAACGGCCGCGAAGGCATAGGCCTCCTCGACGCCTGCCCGCTTCATCGTCTCGCGGTCAAACCCGACCCCCGTGACCTTCCGTCCGGAAAACCCGGTGCGGAGCCGCCGGAAGGCGCGGTCATCCTGGTCGATGATGGCCACCGAATGACCGGCGTCCTCGAGCGTGTGTGCCAGGGTTGACCCGACACGGCCACAACCCATGATCACGAAGTGCGCCACAAGGGCCTCCTCTTGGTTCTGCGTCTGATACTGCGTAAAACTCTACCGGCCACGCGGTGCCGGAAGGCCACGGCCACGGGGCGCCGGCCGACGTCCTTGCGGACGCCAACTTCGCCGTCATGACATCGCGTCCGAATCAGACTAGCTTTGTGTGGTGCTGACAATTTTCAATGCCGTGAAGCGGGTGCTGGTAGGCAAGCCCTTCCGGAACGACCGTCTGGCCCACACGCTCTTGCCGAAGCGGATCGCGCTGCCCATTTTCGCCTCGGACGCGCTGTCCTCGGTGGCCTATGCCCCGGATGAAATCCTCCTGACCCTGGCCCTGGCCGGCGTGAGCGCGGTCGCCATCGCCCCGTGGGTGGGCCTCGCCGTCATGGTGGTGCTTCTGACCGTGGTGGCCTCCTACCGCCAGAACGTCCACGCCTACCCCTCCGGCGGCGGCGATTACGAGATTGCCAACGTCAACCTGGGCAAGTTCGCCGGCCTCACCGTGGCCTCGGCGCTGCTGGTCGACTATGTGCTGACGGTGGC
>NZ_JBFTZL010000037.1:0-25494 GCF_056406825.1 Arthrobacter sp. P1_A5
GGGCTGGGTGGACGAACTCACCTGGGGTGCGACCGAGAAGATGTTGCCGTCCGCCGCCGCACTGCGCGAAACCGTCCGGCGGCGCCGGGCCACCGGGGGCCCCGCGGAGCACGCGTTCTCCTCCCTCGTGGGACTCGAACTGCGGCCGCGCCGGCTCCGCGAGGCTGCCACACTGTGGGCCTTGCTCAAGGAAGAGCGTGGGGTCGACGGCCGCGACGCCGTTTGGCAGCATCCCGACCTGCTTCCCACAGCAGAGGACCTGGAAGACCCGCAAGGCTTCAGCGAACGCCGCAAACTCGCCGAAGCCAGCGACAGCGAAGTGGATGACGCCCTGCAGAAGCTGCTTAGCGGAGGGTTCGACGCGCCGGCCGGCGCCGACGCCACGGACACCGAGGGCACTCCGGATTCAGAGGGCCCGGCGGATTCAGAGGGCACCGCGGATTCAGAGGGCACGGACGAACCGGCGGCCAAGGACGACGACCGTCAGGACGGCGGACCGGACGACGGCGGACCGGACGACGGCGGCACGCCCAAGGCCTAGCCGAACGCTAGTCGGCCCCGGCCGGGATTTCGGTTCCGTCCGGGGCTTCGTCRTATCCGCCGTCGGGCGCCAGGCCGCGTGAGGTCGCGAACGAGACCCCTTCCAGGAAGGCCTTGGCGCGCTCAGTCTCCGGGTACGCCGTCAGCAACCGCCAGAAGGCGGCATCGTGGCCGGCCACCAGGAGGTGGGCCAGTTCGTGAAGCAGCACGTAGTCGATCACCCACTGCGGCATGGGCTGCAGCTTCGCCGAGAGCCGGATGGTGCCTTCGGACGGCGTCGCGGAACCCCAGCGCGAATTCTGGTTGGTGACCCAGCGGACCGAGGAGGGCACCGCCCTGCCGCCCAGGTACTTCGCCGACAGATCCGCGGCGTGGGCGGCAAGGTCGGCATCGCTGCGGGGGCGGCGCCGGCCGGAACCCCGCGCCGCCCGGTCCCCTTGGCGCCGGAGTTTTTCCAGCATGCGATGGACCCACTCCCGTTCCTGCGCCCTGCTGAAGGACGCGGGGATGGCGACGACGGCGGTGCCGTCCTCCCAGAACGCGGCGACCGTGCGGCGTCGGCGCGCAGAGCGGCGGACCACGACCGGGGCGCCGTCGGCGGTGGTCAGCGGAATGGCAGCCGGAACTGAACCGGGCGTCACTGAACTCCCCGGCTTCACTGAACCGTGCTTTCGGCCAGGACTGTCAGAACGGCCTCGCCGTACTTCTCCAGTTTGGATGGACCCACGCCGGCGAGTTTGGCCAACTGCTCCAGCRTCTCGGGGCGTGCCTCGGCGATGGCGGTCAGGGTGGCATCGGTGAACACGACGAATGCCGGGACGTCCGCCTCAAGGGCCACGTCCTTCCGCCACTGCCTGAGCGCGTCGAACGTCTGTTCCTCGTAACTGGGCGGGCACTGGTTGCAGCGGCCCACCTTGCGCTCCGCGCCGCTGGAGAGCATGCTGCCGCAGACCCTGCACGACGCCGGAACGGCCGCCTTCCGGCGCGGCGCCGGGCCCTTGCCCCGCAGGTGGGAGCTGGCCACCGAGTCGGGGCGCAGGCCGTCCAGGAAGCGCGAGGGCTTGCGGTTGGCGCGTCCGCCGGGTGTCCGGGCAGTGGACCAGGACAGGGACAGGTGTTCGCGGGCGCGGGTGATCCCGACGTACAGGAGCCGGCGTTCCTCGTCCACCGCTTCCGGAGTGTCCGCGAACGAGATCGGCACGAGGCCCTCACTCAGCCCGACCAGGAACACGGCGTCCCATTCCAGGCCCTTGGCGGCGTGCAGCGATGCCAGGGTAACGCCCTGCACGGTCGGTGCGTGCTGGGCCAGGGACCGTTCCTGGAGCTCGTTGACAAAGTCCGGGAGCGAGAACTGCGGGCCCCTGCTGATCACGAGTTCGTCGGCCAGCGCCACGAGGGCGGCCAGCGATTCCCAGCGCTCCCGGAGAGCGCCGCCGCTGTGCGGCGCCGCGTCCGTGTAGCCCAGGGAGGCGACGATGTCCCGGACCAGCTGCCCGAGCGGCTCGGGCGTGGCGGTTTCAGCCACCGCCCGGGTCGCGGCCCGGAGCTGCAGGATGGCGTCCCGGACCTCCTTCCGCGCGAAGAACCGCTCACCGCCGCGCAGCTGGTAGCCGATCCCCGCCGAGGCCAGCGCCTGTTCGTAGGCTTCGGACTGCCCGTTGGTGCGGAAGAGCACGGCGACTTGGCTCGCCGGAGTTCCGGCATCGAGGAGCTCGCGGATCCGCGCGGCGACAGTGGCGGCCTCCGCCTCGTCATCCGAGCATTCGGTGAACCGCGGCACCGGGCCCGCCGGCCGCTGCGCCACGAGCTGCAAAGGTGTGGCCCAGGCGGCGTCCGCCACCGGTCCGCCGCTGCGCCGGCCGGCGAGGAGGTCGTTGGCGAGCCTGACTACCTGGGGAGTGGACCGGTAGTCCCGGATCAGCTTAACGACGTGGGCCTCGGGATACATCGCTTTGAACCCGAGCAGGTGCTTCGGGGAGGCGCCGGTGAAGGAGTAGATGGTCTGGCTGGCGTCGCCCACGACGCAGAGCTCGTCGCGTCCGCCGAGCCACAGCTCCAGGAGCCGCTGCTGCAGCGGCGAGACGTCCTGGTACTCGTCGACGACGAAATGCCGGTACTGTTCCCGGACGGTCGCTGCCACCTTTGGGTCCTCCTGCAGGATCCCCACGGTGATCAGCAGCACGTCCTCGAAGTCGATGACGTTGCGGTCGGTCTTGACGTCCTCATAGGACTGGAAGACCCGTGCCACGGCCGTCAGGTCGAAGCCGCCCGGATTGCCACGGCCCTGGGCGTTCTCCAGATAGTTCGCCGGGGTCAGCATGGATACCTTGGCCCACTCGATTTCGGAGGCGAGGTCCCGGATGGAGGCGCGGTCCGTGCTGAGCCGGAGCCGCCGCGCGGCCTCGGCAATCATTTGCGCCTTGTGGTCCAGCAGGTTGGGCAAGGTGCCGCCGACCGCCTGCGGCCAGAAGAACTGCAACTGGCGCAGCGCCGCGGCGTGGAAGGTGCGGGCCTGAACATTGCCGACGCCGAGGTCACGGAGCCGGCTGCGCATCTCGGCGGCAGCCCGGGCCGTGAAGGTGACAGCGAGGAGCCGTTGTGGGCTGTACACCCCTGAGTGCACGCCGTAGGCGATCCGGTGCGTAATGGCGCGGGTCTTGCCGGTCCCGGCACCGGCCAGGACACACATGGGCCCCTGGAGGGTGCTGGCGACCTCGCGCTGCTCGGCGTCGAGGCCGCCGAGGATCCGTTCCTCCAGCGAACGGCCGTCAGGTTCGGGGGCATCGCCAGGCGGGGCATCGCCCGACGTCGTGCCGACCGACGGTTCCCCGCCGGGGATGGTGCTGAAGTTCAATTTCTCTGTGGTCACTTTGCTGCTCAGTCGGTAGTCGGTGTCCTGCGGACAGGGGCAGGCGGTGTCAGCCTGTATACGGCAGTGTCAGGCGCTGTCCGCGGCGTCCTGAATGACGCCGCCGTACCAGTGTTCAATAAGGGACCGGGCGATGGAGAGCCTGCTGGAAATGACGATCTCGCCGCTGAGGACGGCGTCCTGCAGTTCGCTCCGGCTGAACCACCGTGCCCTAGTGACCTCGACGCCGTCGGGCCGGGCTTCGGTGTCCGGCGTGGTGGCCGTGAAGCCGAGCATCAGGGAGGCGGGAAACGGCCAGGACTGCGATCCAAGGTACTGGGACGCGGTGACGCGGACCCCGACTTCCTCGCCGATTTCGCGCTGCACGGCCTGTTCGAGGGACTCCCCCGGTTCGACGAAGCCGGCGAGGGTCGAATAGTTCCGGGCGTCGAGCGGTCCGCCTCCGCCCAACAGCAGCCTCCCGTCGGGGCCCACCACGGTGACGATGATGGCCGGATCCGTCCGGGGGAAGTGCTCGGAGTTATCGGCCGGGCAGCGCCGGACCCAGCCACCGGCTTCCGGCTGCGTGGGAGTGCCACAGCGCGGGCAGTGCGTGTGGGTGGAGTGCCAGTTGGCGATGGCGCTGGCTTCGATGAACAACGCCGTGTCCGTGGCGTTCAGGCGTGCCGCGACTTCGCGGAAACCCACCCACTGCGCATCGCTGGGAACGCCGGCCACGTGAGCCTCAAATTCCTCGGCCTGCACTTCGAACTGAAGCGGGAGGACAAAGAGGACAAGCTCAGTGCCGGCGTCGAGGTCCGAACCGGCCAGGGCGGAACCGAGGTAAATCACGTGTTCGGGAGCGTACGGGGTGTCGGCCAGGTGCCCGGAGAGCTCGGCCGCGTTGAGGAGCACGAGGCTGTTGCCGCTGACGAGGGCCTGCCGGCCGGAGAGCACCACGGCCTGCGCCGCGCCTGAACCGACCAGCTCCGCGAGCATTCCGGGTTTCGCCCGCGCCGCGGATCCGCGGTCGATTAGGGCCGGGCGCACGGGAAGGACCGTCTCCATGAGGTGGTTTGCCGGCAGGAGATGCACCGGCGGGGCCGCACCGTCGGGTGCCGGGGATTCGGAGGGTGTTTGCTGTGATGCCGATGAAGATGCCGCTGACTCCGCAAGACTCATACACCCACCGTACTGACTCGGGCAGACAATTGACATTTGCCGACCATGCCGCCGGGCGCTCCACAGCGTGTGCGGAACAGGCCGCTTGCCCCGGATTCAGCGCCTATTTCCCTCCGATTTGTCCCCGATCTCAAGACTCGCCGCAGTGCATCGCCGACTTGGGCGCCGCTCAATCTACCGTGGAAGGGTGAGAAGGAAACCAATCGAACTGGCAGCTGTAGCAACGGCGGCGGTACCCGGCCTGACCCCGACCGCCGTCAGCTCTGCGCCCGACGATCCGGCGGACTTCGACGCGGCCCTCCTGCTGGACTCTGAGGGCAAGCGTTGGCGCGTCCGCTCCCCCCGGCATGCCGAAGCGAGCGCCCGGCTGGAAACCGAATTCCTGGTACTGCGGGCCTTCGCTCCCGGCATCCGGGCCGAGCTCCCGTTCCTCATGCCCACCGTGGCGGGAACGGTCCGCCAAGGCCAGCTCAGCACGTTTGTCTATTCGCACCTGGCCGGCGCCACCCGCTCCCTGGACGAGCTCAGCAACGGCTCTCCCGCGCTGGCCCGCGAAATCGGGGCGGCCCTGGCAGCGATCCATGACCTCCCGCGGTCAATCGTGAGCAACGCCGATCTGCCCAGCTATACGCCCAACGAATTCCGCCAGCGGCGCCTTAACGAACTGGACCAGGCGGCCACGACCGGAAAAATCCCGCCGCTGCTGCTGCGGCGCTGGGAACACGCCATGGAAGACGTCTCGCTCTGGCGCTTCAATCCCTGCGTCGTTCACGGCGACCTCCACGAGGACAACCTGCTGGTCGAGGGTGAGCGTGTGACCGCAGTGACGGGCTGGACCGACTTGCGCATCGGTGACCCGGCGGACGACATGGCCTGGCTGGTCGCCTCCAACGAACAGGACTTTGTGAACGCGGTCCTGGATCACTACACCTCCAGCCGGCGCGACGCGCCCGATGCGCACCTGTTGCGGCGGGCCGCGCTCTCTGCCGAATTCGCCCTGGCGCAGTATCTGGTCAAGGGCATGGCCGCCGGCAACCAGGAAATGGTCGACGAGGCGGAATCCATGCTCGCCACACTGGCGGAGGACGTGGCGGAACACGGCGGCCAGCCGATCAGCGTGGAACCGCTGCCGCAGCCGGTCGCGGCACCCGACCCCGGCACAGAACAAGCCATTGCCGACGCCGGTGCTCATGTCGATGCGCCGACGGTCCCGGCCGCGCCGGCCCCTGCGGCCAACGGGACGGCGCCCGCCGTCAGCAAGGTCACGCTGCTGCCTATGGAGCCGGTCCCGGGCAGCGCTTCGGCTGATGGTGCCACTGCCGGCATCAGTGCCATGCCCGCTGTGCACGTCACGCCTATCCCCCGCGAAACGGGCGCCGACGAACCGGCGGCTGTCCCCCAGCCCGTCGCAGAAACAGCCACAGCCGCTGAGGCAGGCGACCCGGCAAGCGCCGAGCCGGGCGCCGGTAAGGCCGCAGGTGCGCCCGCCGACATCACCGCAATCCCCGGTGCCGCCAAGTCCTCCACGTCCTCCGAGTCCTCCAGCGCTGATGCCGCGCTGGACGGCGCCCCGCAGGCGGCGGCCCCCGACACGGACGCCGGAAAGGTCAGTGAGGCCGGTGACAGTGACGCCGGGGCAGCGGTTCCCGCCGGTAACGACACGTCGACGCAATCGATCGCCGTCGTCCAGCCCGGCTCTGTCGTACATCCCGAGACCGCTGTGCAGCGCGACTCCCCTGTACAGCCCGAGACCGCTGCGGAGCCCGGATCCGGTGACAACACGTCAACCGCCGCGATCACGGTGGTCGACTCCGCGTCCCGCTAGCGCCGGCTGCCGGCCGGTTCAGGTGTACTGCCCCGCCGGCTCGTTCGGCGGGCTTTCTCCGGCCGGATGACATCCGCTAGGCGCCGCTGTGCGTCGCCGTCCTCCCCAGCGCGGCCGCCACGATTTCCTCAAGCTTTTCCGCTGATCCGAGGTCATGGGGGCGGACCACCTGGTTGTCGGCCACGTAGTAGAAAGCGGCCCGGACGTCCTCCAACGGGACCCCCTTGAGCCGGGCCCAGGCCAGCCGGTAGACGGCGAGCTGGACTGCCTTGACCTTTAATTGGGCCGCTGAGGGGCGGCGGCCGGTCTTCCAGTCCACAAGATCCCAGCGGCCGTCGGCGTCGCGGAACACGGCGTCGATCCTGCCCCGGACCACGACGTCGCCGATCCGTGTCTCGACCGGGACCTCGACGTGGGCGGGGGCGCGGTGGGCCCACTCGGACTGACGGAAAGTTTCCACCATGGAATCCAGGCCGTAGGCCTCGTCGATGTGGTCGTCGGCGCCGGCGGCCWCACCCAGGTCCAGCATCCCGGCGGCGCCGAAGTATTCCTCCACCCAGGCGTGGAAGGCCGTGCCCTTGCGGGCCGACATCCCCGGTTCGCGCGGTATCGGCCGGCGCAGCCGGGCCACAACGGAGCCTGGGTCATCTTCCAGGTCCACGAGAGTCGACGCCGAGATGTGCCCGGGCAGATGCACATCCTGTACCACCGAACGCCGGGACCGGCGTTCCAGCAAAGTGGCCGCCTCCTGCGCCCACCCGGCGGCAGGACCGCGCAGGACGGGACGTTTTCCGGCCTCCGCGCCATCCGGGCCGGCGTCCATTGCCCGCAGGACGCGGGCCGCTGCGGATTCCATGGCCGCCCGCCGGCCCGGGACAAGCCGCAGCCGTTTTCCCGTCCGGGGGTCATGCGGGCCCTCCAGCGGATCATAGGGCCAGGCGGCGACTTCGAGTTCAGAGGTCAGGGGGCTTTCGGCCGGCAGCGCGTCCTCGGTGACGGACAGCGGATGGATTTCGGCCGAGCCGTCGGCGGTGAGGCCCTCGAGCCCGGCAAGGAAGGGAGACATCTCCGCCAAACCCGCCCGGGACCCCACCCACGCCGCACTCGATAGCCAGAGCACGTGTTTGGCACGGGTGTACGCCACGTAGGCCAGGCGCCGTTCCTCGGCCTCGCCGTGCGCCTGGACGGCAGACTTGAACTCCTTCTCGGCGTCGAGCCAGCCTTTTTGGTCCGGCTGGTCCAGGTCCCATTGGGGCAAATCGGTGCGATCGCCGCGCAACGGCCACGGCAGTGCCGCACTGCCGCTGCTCCACCGCGAGTCACGGCTGCTGGGGAACGCCCCGGAATTGAGCCCGGGAACGAACACGACGTCCCATTCCAGCCCCTTGGAGGCATGCACGGTCAGCAGCTGGACGGCCTCGTGGTTCACCTCCGGCGCTGCGGCATCCAGACCGTTTTCCTCGGCCGCCGCGGCTTCCAGCCATGCAAGGAACGCCAGGACGTCGACCCGCTGCGAGGTGTGCAGGAACCCGGCCGCCGCGTCCTGGAAGGCGTCCAGATTGCGGCGGGCCTGATGGATACTGATCCCCGGCCGCGCCGCAACTTCGATGTCCAGGAGCATCGCCCGTTCGACCTCGCCGAGCAAAGTGGTGAGGTCGTCCCCCATGTAGCTGCGCAACTGCCGGAGCTCGTCCGAGAGCCGCTGCAGACGGTCCCGGGCCTCCTGGCTCAGTCTGCGTCCGTGCGCCGAGGTCCAGCCGTCGCGGGGCAGCCAGTCCAGGGCCTCGACCAGGCTGGCGGCGTCCGTGATGTCGCCTTCAATCACTGCGTCGTCAGTATCGTCTACGGCACCCCCGGCGTTTCCGGCACCCTGTCCGGCGTCGCCGGCGTCCAGGCCGCCGGGGTGGCCCCGACGGCGGGCCAGGAAACTTGACCAGTCCCGCAGGGCCATCAGGTCCGCCGGGCCGATCCGCCACCGCGCGCCGGCCAGCAGGCGCATGAGGGAGTCCGAGCGGCCCGGGTCGGCCAAAACCCGGAGCGTAGCGACAAGATCGATGATTTCCGGCGTGTCCAACAGCCCGCCGAGCCCAACGATTTCATAGGGAATGCCCCGGACTTCGAACTCGCGGCGAATGCATTCCATCTGTGCCCGGCGCCGGCACAGGACAGCCATGGCCGGCGGAACCGGGTCGGCGGAGTGCGCGGCGTCGAAGTCCGTTACGCGAAATTTCAGCACATCGCCGGCGATCGCCGCAGCCTCGGCTTCGTCCGTGGCGAACCGTCCCATCACCACCCTGCCGGCCACCGCGGCCGGGCTGGGCTGCAGTGGAGGGACCTCGACGGCGTCGGCGCTTTCCCGGGCCCCGGCGGCCCCGAGGTTCGCCGCCGCCTTGCTCAGCGGCGCCGAAATGAGGTTGGCCGTGGCCAGGATGTTGCGTCCGTTGCGCCACGCTGTAGTCAAGTAGGAGGTGGGCGCCACGGCAAAGCGCCGGGCCTGCCCGCTGCCCCGGCCCCCCTCGCCGCCGTGGGGGGTGTCGGTGCCTTCGCCGCTGACGAGGATCGGGAATTCGCGGACGAAATGGAAGAGTTGCCCGGCGGACGCTCCCCGGAATCCGTAGATGGACTGGTTCGGGTCCCCCACCGCGGTAACCGCATGGCCGTCGCCGAAGAGCCGGGAGAACAGCACCAACTGGGCGTGCGAGGTGTCCTGGAACTCATCGAGCAGCACCACCTTGTAACGCTGGCGCTCCGTTTGGGCGGCGACCGGAATCTCACTGGCCACCCGCGCCGCCAGGGCCACCAGGTCACCGAAGTCCAGGGCGCCGCGGGCGCGCTTCGCCTCGGAATAGCGGCCCACCATGTCCGCGACGCTGGCCCGCGTGCGAAGCATCGCGCTGAGCTCGCCCGCAGCCTGGGTGGGGTTCTTCTTGGCTTCTGCGACATACGGGAGCGACTCGAACTCGGCGACCCGCTCCAAGAGCCAGCCACGGACCTGGGTCGGGTCCTGCAAATGCTCGGAGCACTCTCCCGCCAGCTGGATCACGGCCTTGACGAGCGTCGATTTGGCGGACCGGAAGTGTTCGTAGTCCCCGTCAAAGGCTTCCACCACCTCGCTGGCGAGCTGGAACGACTGGGCGCCGCCGAGCAGCACGACGTCGCGTTCGACACCGAGGCGGAGACCGTAGTCGGACACAATGCCGCTCGCATACGAGTGGTAGGTGGAGACCTTGGGTTCAAGCGCATCCGCGCTCAGCAGCCCGGCAGGGAAGAGCGTGTTCCCGGTGTCGGCCGCCGCGATGCGCGCCAGGGCGGCCAGCTTGGCCCGGATCCGCGAGGCGAGTTCACCGGCGGCCTTGCGGGTGAAGGTGACGCCGAGGACTTCCTCCGGCCGGACCCAGCCGTTGGCGACGAGCCACACCACCCGGTCCGCCATGGTTGCGGTCTTCCCCGACCCCGCCCCGGCGATCACGAGCCGCGGCGTGAGGGGCGAGGAAATGATCAGGGACTGTTCGGCCGTGGGGCTGTTCCCCTCCCCCAGCAGTGCCGACAGCTCTTCCGGGCTGAACCGTGGCTCGGGAAGGGGCGCGGGAAGGGGAGCCGGTGCCGGATGCGGGTCGGTCGGGCCGCTTGCCGGCGCCTCGGGGCTCATTCAGTAACCTGCTTTCCCCGCACGCACAGCGGGCACACTTCAGGGAGCCGGCAGCCGTGGCCGCCGTGGCCTCCCTTGGACGGATCGTGGCGGGCCTGGAAAACGCTCCCGGACATTACGCGGGCGGCGTCGCCGACCATCTCCAGTGCCCAGTTGTCCTGCGGATCCAGCGGTGCCTGGGCCTGGATGCCGGGGCTCTTGGTGGTGGTGCCCAGCTGGGCCAGGACGGCGCCGCCCGGCAGCGGCGGCGGACCGTCGTCGGGACCCGCGAAGCCGCCGGCCAGCACGGCGGCCTGATAGGCGCCCAGCTGCGGGTGCCGGTCCAGATCCGCTTTGCCGGGCTGGCGTTTGCCGGTCTTGAGGTCGATGATCACCAGCCTGCCCTCGGCGTCGATCTCGAGCCGGTCGACCTGACCCCTGAGCACGGCGGGCCGCGCCGGACCGGTGCTTCCGCCGTCGCCGGGATCGGATCCGGCCTGTGTGGAAGCGGCCTCCGCCGGAACGTCCGGCAGCTTCACCTCAAAGTCCTGTTCGACGCCGATCAGGCTTCGGCCCTCGCTGCGCATCACGAGGACATACTGGGCGAGCTTGCGGACCATGGACTCGGCTCGCTGGAAGTCCAGTTTGCCTTCCCAGTTGTCCTTCATCCCCAGCGTGGGCCAGCGCCGGACGAGTTCGGCGACATATTCGCTTCCCGAGGCGTCCGGGAGGTCCTGCGCAATGGCGTGGACCAGCGTTCCGAGGCTGCGGGCAAAATCGGTTGCGGCTTCACCGCCGGCGGCTTGGACAAACCAGTCCAGCGGAGATTTCTGCACGGTTTCGACCTTCGAGGGCGACACGAACACGGTACCGCCCGGCGGAACCACCGCCTCCTCCGAGGACAACTCCGCCAGCCCCCACCAGCTCGCGGGGTGCGCGCCCGGAACCGGCGGCTGGGCCGTGGCCAGGCCCCCCAGCACGGCAGCGGCTTCCGCCGATTCGGCCGCCCTCGGGTCGAGCTGGGCGTACTGCCGCAGTTCCGCGACCAGCGCCCGGAGGGTCAGCGGACGCTCGACCGGGGTAAAGCCCCGGCGGTCCTGCCCGGGCCGCAACGGCGCCACATAGTCCAGGAACGAGGACGGCTGCTCATCCTCCGAGGACACCGCCGTGCAGATCAGCACCTCCCGGGCGCGGGACACAGCCGTGGAAAAGCTCCGGAGCTCGTCATAGCGTATTTCGCGCAGCCGGCTCTGCGGATCCAGTCGCAGGGCATACTCCACGCCGTGCTCGACGGCGTCGGCGAACAACGTGCTGCCGAGCAGCTCGCCGCGCAACCGGGTGTTGGGCCACACGCCTTCCTGAAGTCCGGGCACAATTACCACCGGCCATTCGCGGCCGGCCGCGCTGGCAGGGGTCATGAGCTCCACCGCGTCTTCCAGCTGCGCCCGGGCGGCCAGGGTATCCATGGGAAGTTCCTGGCTGAGCAGGTATTCAAGGAACTGCTCCGGGCCGGAACCGGGCAGCTGGTCCACAAAGCGTTCTGCGGTATGGAACAGCGCCATCATGGCATCAAGGTCACGGTCGGCCCGGGCACCGGCTGATCCTCCGGCGAGGGCGGCGTCGGTCCAGCGGGAGGCCAGGCCGGTGGAATGCCAGAGCGCCCAGAGGACCGTCTCGGCGTTGCCTCCGGGGGCACCGGCGCCGTCCCGGCCCGCTGCGATCATCCGGGCAATCCGGCGGGCCGAGTGACCCTCGATGCCCAGCGTTGCGAGCGCTCCCGGCTCCAGCAGGGCTTCGACCAGAAGCGCGTCGCTGGTGCGTCCGCCGCCGCCCAGGAGTTCCTCCCGGCGCAGCGACTGCCGCAGCCTCCGCAGTTCAATCGCGGTGGCGCCGCCTATCCGGGACGTCAGCAAGGACACCGCTGACTCGGGTGTGAGCACGGCAGGGTCCAGGGCCACCGCATAGGCATCGAGCAGCGGACGGACCGCGACCTCGTCCCGGACTGCGGATTCGGCGACGGGGATCCGGACCGGGATCCCCTGGCCGGCCAGGTACCGCTGCAACTGGCTGAGCTGGCCGCCGTTGCGCACGATCACGGCGATGTCCCCGAGTTCCCGGGCGTCGTTCAGCTGGGCTTCGAGGATCCGCTGGGCCACATACCGCAGCTCGTGGACCGGGGACGGCAACAGGTGGGCCTCGACCGTCCCCGCGCGGGCGCCGGCGGCTCTGTCCGGTGTCGGGACTGGTCGCCCGTCCGGCGCCGGCACTGGTCCGGGCTGTTCAAGCCGGCGGGCGGACTGCCCTCCGGACCTGCGGGAGATGCGCCCGGCCACTGACAGCCATGCCTCTGCCACGGCCGGGTCCTGCCGATGCGCCGTCCACAGGGGTCGTTCCAGGATCGTCCCGTCAGGGGCCAGGAGGCCGGGAAGCTCCGCCACGAGATCGGGGCGTGCCCCGCGGAAGCCCTGAACCACGGTGTCCGGCGAGGCGGTGATGATGGCATCCTTGCCGGCGGCGATGTCGGCGAGCAATTCGAAGACCGCCGGGTTCGCCTCCTGGATGTCATCCACGAGAATCAGCTGCAGGCGGTCGCGTTCGGCGGCGAGGAAATCGGGTGAGTCCTGGAAGATCTGGCGCGCGGCAGTGATGATGCCTGCGGGGTCGAAGGCCTCGGGCATGCGGAGGTCCAGGACATCACGGTACTCGGAGTACAGGGCGGCCGCCGGAATCCAGTCCGGCCGGTTGCACTGCCTGGCCAAGGCTACAAGGTCCTCGGCGGTCCGCCCGGATTCGATGATCCGGTCAAAGAGCTGGCGCACTTCCTGCCGGAAACCGCGGGTCTGCAGGGCGGCGCCCAGGTCCTCGGGCCAGGGCAGCTCGAGGCCGGGCAGCGCATGGCCCTCCAGCAGTTCCTTGATGATCAGGTCCTGTTCCGGGCCGGAGAGCAGCTTCGGTTGGCGCGGAAGCGGCAGGAGGCCTTCGGCCTTGGCACGGCGAATCAGATCGAAGGCATATGACGCCCAGGTCCGTGCCGGCGTCGTGCTCAGGCTCCGGTCCAGGCGGGCCGTGAACCGGTCGCGGAGCGTATCCGCGGCGAGCCGCCCGGGAGCCAGGATGAGCATCCGCTCCGGATCCAGGCCATCGCGCAGGGTGCGGCGGACGGCAGCCTCGACAAGGACCGTCGACTTGCCGGTGCCGGGCGCGCCGGGCACCAGGACGGGGCCGGAGCCGGGCGGGACCTCGACGGCGGCGAGCTGGTCCGGTGACAGCACCGGCACCGCGCTGTGCTGGGTCCGGGGCGGCAACAGGCGCAGCCCCGCTCCCGTTGCGCGCCCCGCCCCGGGAAGGGGACGGGACCCGGACCGCTGCAGGCTTGGTTCGAGGTGGCTGGGGGTACTCACACAGTCATTTCATCATCGGGTACCGACAATTTATGCGACTCCCGCTCGAGCCGCTCCGCGATGGCATCGATCCGGTCGAAATCGGCGTCGGTGGGCGCCCACCGGCCGGAGGCCAGGTCAACACGCCAGCGCCCCTCGCCGGTCCGGCGGAAGTCCTCGTAGCGGCCCAGCAGCGGCGTCCCCTCCTGCAGATAAAGGCCCAATGCCTCGTGCTCCAGGCCGGGCGGGGCGTCCCCGCTGGATTTCAGGRCGCGCCACCAGGGCACGCTGCTGCCATAGTGGCTCATGACCGATCCGACCTGGCGCGGGCCGCCGGCGCCGAGGAGTTCCGCAACGTCGCCATAGGCCACCGCCGTGCCGGCCGGGATCAACGCCACGAGCTCCAGAACCGCCTCCACATACTCCGTCCGCATCGGTCCAGCCTAGCCGTTCCGGACTCCGGAACCGTGCCCGGGCGGCACACGGGCACGGCGGTCAGGAACTGTCAGTGGCAGCAGTTACGGTTGAAGCATGAGCACTTGGAACACCCTCCCCCGCGCAGCCTTCGACCTCGAAACGACCGGGCGGAACTCCCGCGCGGCGCGGATTGTCACAGCATCCATCACCGTGGTGGACTCCGACGGCGGGATCGTCCAGGAACACGAGTGGCTCGCCGACCCCGGCGTTGAGATTCCCACCGAGGCCAGCGACATCCACGGCGTCACCACCGAGAAGGCCCGCAGCGAAGGCCGCCCCGCCGCGGAAGTGACGCGGGAGGTCGCAGCCGTGCTTCAGGAGCTCTTCGACACGGGTGTTCCGGTCATCGCCTTCAACGCCAGCTACGACTTCACGGTGCTCGCCGCCGAGTCGGCCCGCTACGGCGTCCCGCAGTTGAGCCGCTTCCCCGTGCTGGATCCGTACGTCATGAACAAACAGGTGGACCGGTACCGCAAGGGCAAGCGCACGCTCACCGCCTTGTGCGAGGAGTACGGCGTCAATCTGGACAACGCGCACACCTCGGCTGCCGATGCCCTGGCAACCCTTCGGATGCTCGATGCCATGGCCGGAAAATTCCCCAAGCTCAGGATGCCGGCGGGCAACCTGCACCAGCTCCAGGTCGAATGGGCCTCTGCCCAGGCCGCGGACTTCCAAAGCTACCTGCGCAAGACGAAGCCGGCCGCCGTGATCGAAGGCGACTGGCCCGTCCTGCCTCCCGAGGATGCCAGCCGGGGCGACTTCTAGGATTTCGGAACGGCGGGATTCCGGACGCCTGGGCGCCGGCGCGGGAACACTTCTTAAAACGAAACGTTCGCCGGCGGAACGGCTTAACTAGTCCGCCGCTGCGCGCAAATCCAGTGATTGCGACGGAGGTCACACCGCCCGGGGCTTCCACTTGCCGCCTGCTCCGGCGCCGATGATTCCGCGCTACCCCGCCAGCACTATCAGGATCGCCGCCGATCACACATGAACCTGAAGATAGTTCGCAGAACGCACACGTCAGCTCTGATCTGTTCGGATTGAATGGGCGTCCACGTCGGATGACACAATTATCTTTCGCGGCGTGTCTGCTCCACCCGGCGCCCAAGCCAGCGGCCGGGGGCCCGATGAGCCTCCCGCGACCCACTGAATTTCAGACGAAAGTGATTGCGTGATGAAAAGCAAAGCCTTGAAGTGKCTGACCACCGTTCCCGTGGCCATCGCCGTGGCGGTTTCCCTTGCAGCCTGCGGCGGCGGTTCGGCCCAGTCAACGGCGTCACCGACGGATGCCCTCCAGGGCAGCGACCAGAAGTCCTTGGACAAGTACACCACCAAGGACGTCACTCCCCTGGACAAGATTGACAAGTCCAAGCTCGGCCTGATCAGCGAGGGAACCCTGACTGTGGGCACCCTTTCGGACGCCCCGCCGAACATCTACATCGATAAGTCGGGCAAGTTCACCGGCTACGACAACGAGCTCCTGCGCGCCATTGCGGACAAGCTGGGCCTCAAGGTGGAGTTCAAGGCGACCGGCTTCGCCTCGCTGCTCGCCCAGGTCCAGAATAAGCAGTTCGACCTCGGGTCCTCCTCGATCTCCACCACCGACGCGCGCCGTAAGACCGTCGGCTTCACGAACGGTTACGACTTCGGCTACATGGCCGTCGTCGCCAAGAAGGACTCCAACATCAAGGGGTTCAAGGACCTGACCAAGGACACCCGCATCGCCGTGGTCCAGGGCACGGTGCAGGATGACTACGTCACCAACACCCTCCAGATCGAACCCGTCCGCTTCGAGGACTACAACACCGCCTACGCCAACTTGAAGAACGGTCAGGTTGACGCCTGGGTCGCTCCGTCCCAGCAGGCCACCGGCCAGGTCAAGGAAGGCGACGGCACGGTCATTGCCGAGTCGGTTGTGAACACCCAGAACTTCACCGCGTACGCCGTGAACAAGGAAAACCAGCCGCTCATTGACGCGCTGAACTCCGGCCTCGACGCCGTGATTGCTGACGGCACCTGGTCCAAGTTGACCAAGGAATGGTACCCGGAGCGCGAGACCCCGGCCACGTGGTCCCCGGGCTCCAAGGCCGTCACCGTTCCGAAGTCCTAGTCCATGGATGCACTCGATCAACTCGTAAAGACCTTCTTTGACTGGGAGGCGATGGCAGCCGTCCTGCCGAACATGATTATGTTCGGCCTGCCCAACACCCTGATCCTAGCGGTTTCCTCGGGCGTGCTCGGGTGCATCCTGGGCATGGTCCTGGCCGTCATGGGCACGTCCCGCCTGACGCCGCTGCGGTGGCTCTCCCGGATCTACACGGACATCTTCCGCGGCGTTCCGGCTATTGTCATCATCCTCCTCATCGGCCTCGGGCTCGGACCCATAGTCCGGGTAGCGACCGGATCCACGAACCCGTTCCCGCTGGCCATCTTCGCCCTGACGCTCATGGCGGCGGCCTACATCGGCGAGATTTTCCGCTCGGGCATCCAGAGCGTGGAAAAGGGCCAGCTGGAGGCGTCCCGGGCCCTGGGCTTCAGCTATGGTTCGTCTATGCGCCTCGTGGTGATTCCACAGGGGGTCCGGCGCGTGCTCCCGGCCCTGGTCAACCAGTTCATCGCGCTGATCAAGGACTCGTCCCTGATCTATCTGCTGGGCCTGATCGCCAGCCAGCGCGAGATCTTCCGGATCGGTAACGACGCCGCCGCCAATACGGGAAACCTCTCGCCTCTGGTTGCCGCGGCGTTCATGTACCTCATCCTGACGGTTCCGCTCACCCACTTGGTCAACTACATCGACAAGCGCCTGCGCACCGGCCGTCCGGAGAAGCGTCAGCCTGACGACGCCGCAGCCTTGATCGGGAAGGGAGCACAGCCATGAGYGAATTCGCCTCTGGCTCGCTGACCGGCAAGAACCTGCACTTGTCCTTCGGCACGAACCATGTCCTCCGCGGCATCGACCTTCATGTCGAGAAGGGCACCACCGCCTCGGTGATCGGGCCCTCCGGCTCAGGGAAGTCCACGCTGCTGCGTGTCATGAACCGCCTGATCGAACCGGACCAGGGCGACATCCTGCTCGATGGCCGCTCGGTCCTGAAGGACAACCCGGACGAGCTGCGCCAGCGGATCGGGATGGTGTTCCAGCAGTTCAACCTGTTCCCGCACAAGACCGTGGTGGACAACGTCTCGCTGGCGCTGCGGAAGCTGCGCAAGCTGCCGGCCGAGCAGGCCCGGGCCGAGGCACTCGAGCAGCTCGACCTGGTGGGGCTCAAGCACAAGGCCGACGCCCGTCCTGCCAACCTCTCCGGCGGCCAGCAGCAGCGTGTCGCCATTGCCCGCGCCCTGGCCATGAAGCCGGAGGTGATGTTCTTTGATGAGGCCACCTCCGCCCTCGACCCCGAGCTCGTCAAGGGTGTGCTGGCGCTGATGGCCGACCTCGCCAAGGGCGGCATGACCATGGTGGTGGTGACCCACGAGATGGGCTTCTCCCGCAATGTCTCGGACACCGTGACGTTCATGGACGCCGGCGTCGTCGTCGAGTCCGGTCCCCCGGAACAGATCTTTACCAGCCCGCGGACCGAGCGGCTGCAGGGGTTCCTCGCGGACGTTCTGTAGTTCGCGCCAGAGTCCCGGCAGCTTAAATGACTGATGGCACCCGCAGCGGCGGGTGCCATCAGTCATTTAAGGGCTAAGGCTATGGCTTGGCGCCGGCGGCCGCCTTCGCCGCGGCCGGCAGGGCGTCGAAGATCCGGTTCATCGCGGTGTCGTCGTGCGCGGCGGAGAGGAACCAGGCTTCGAAGACCGACGGCGGCAGGTAGACGCCGGAGTCCAGCATGGAGTGGAAGAACGGGGCGTAGCGGAACACTTCCTGGCCCTGGGCGTCCTCGTAGTTGTGGACCCCCCGGGCGCCCGTGCCGAAGGCCACGGAGAACAGGTTGCCTGCGCGCTGGATGGAGTGGTCCACACCGGCCGCATCGAGTGCGGAGGACAGCGCCGCGGAGAGTTCCAGCGAGCGGGCATCCACGAACGAATAGACCTCGGGGGTGGCGTGCGTGAGGGTCGCGACCCCGGCGGCCATGGCCACCGGGTTACCGCTCAGCGTCCCGGCCTGGTAGACGGGGCCCAGGGGCGCCAGGTAGTCCATGACCTCCGCGCGTCCGGCGAGGGCCGCCGTCGGCATGCCTCCACCAATCACCTTCCCAAACGTCAGCAGGTCCGGGGTCCACGGCTGGGCGGCACCGGCGGCGCCGCCGGTGAGGCCCCAGTAGCCGGAGTAGCCGGTGCGGAATCCGGTCAGGACCTCGTCGAGGATCAGCAGGGCGCCGTGTTCGCGGGTGATCCGGGAAAGGCCTGCGTTGAAGCCGTCGCCGGGGGTGACCACGCCCATGTTGGCGGGAGCGGCTTCGGTGATGACGGCGGCAATGCTGTCACCGTGCTTGGCGAAGGCGGCTTCGACGGCGCCGAGGTCGTTGTAGGGCAGCACGAGCGTCTCGGCGGCGGTCGCGGCGGTGACCCCGGCTGAGCCGGGCAGCGCGAGGGTCGCCAGGCCGGAGCCTGCGGCGGCGAGGAGGCCGTCGAGGTGGCCGTGGTAGCAGCCGGCGAACTTGATGATCAGGTTGCGGCCGGTGAAGCCGCGGGCGAGCCGGACGGCCGTCATGGTCGCCTCGGTGCCGGTGGAGACCATCCGGACGCGCTCGGCAGCCGGGACACGCTCCTTGACGATTGCGGCAAGGTTGGCCTCGTCCGGTGTGGAAGCGCCGAAGGAGAGACCGCGGTCGACGGCTGCGTGCACGGCTGCCAGGACCTCCGGGTGGGCGTGCCCCAGCAGCGCCGGGCCCCAGGAGCAGACGAGGTCGACGTAGTCGGCACCGTCGGCGTCGGTCAGGTAGGCACCCTTGGCGGACACCATGAACCGCGGCGTCCCGCCCACAGAGCCGAAGGCGCGCACGGGCGAGTTCACCCCGCCCGGCATCAGCTGGCGGGCACGGTCAAAGAGTTCCTCGTTGCGAGGCATGCTGGAAGTCATGGTTCCTATTCTTTCAGTTCGCGGCGAGGTCAGTTCGCGGCCAGTTCAGTTGGCGCTAAGCAAGGCGGCCACGCGGGGCGCCACTTCGGTGCCGAACAGTTCAATGGAGCGCATCATGGCCGTGTGCGGCAGGGTGCCGTTGCTGTACTTGAGGTCAAAGCGGTCCACCCCCAGGTTCTTTTTGAGCAGGGCAATCTTCGCAGCCACGGTTTCCGGTGACCCGACATAGAGGGCTCCCTCGGGCGTACACATCGCGTCAAACTCGCCACGGCTGGCCGGACCCCAGCCGCGTTCGGCCCCGATCCGGTTCCGCTGCTCTAGCCAGTGCGGGAAGAACTCCTCGCGGGCGTCCTCATCCGTGGCGGCAACGTGGCCGGGCGAATGCGTGGCCATCTGCTGCATCGGGTGCCCGTACTTGGCCATGGCCTCACGGTAGAGGTTGGCCAGGGGCGCGAAAGACCGCGGCTGGCCGCCAATGATCGCGAAAATGATCGGGTAGCCGTACTCGGCGCAGCGCAGCACCGACTCGGGCGTGCCGCCGACGCCGATCCAGGTCGGCAGCAGGTGGTGTTCCAGCGGCGGGTAGACGCTCAGGCCGCTGATGGCCGGCCGGGTGCGTCCCTCCCAGTGGACCGGTTTCTGCGCCCGGACCTTGTCGAAGAGCTCGAGCTTTTCCTCGAACAGGACCTCGTAGTCCGCCAGGTCCAGGCCGAACAGCGGGAAAGACTCGATGAAGGACCCGCGGCCCAGCATGACCTCTGCCCGGCCCCCGGAGATGGCGTCCACGGTGGCGAAGCGCTGGAACACCCGTATCGGGTCATCGGAGCTGAGCACTGTCACAGCCGAGCCGAGCCGGATGTTCTTGGTGCGGGCGGCCGCCGCGGCCAGGAATACCTCCGGGGCGGAGACCGCGAAGTCGCGGCGGTGGTGCTCCCCCACCGCGAAGGCGTGCAGGCCGATCTGGTCCGCGAGTTCGGCCTGTTCCAGGAGCTGGCGCAGCACCTGGGCGTGCGGGACGGGATGGCCGTCCGGGAAGACCCCGACGTCGCCGAAGGTGTTCAGGCCCAGGAAGATGCGGTTGGGCCCCACCGGCGCGGTGGGTATGGAATTGAGCGGGGCGTCCGCGGATTCGGGGGCCGTGTTCATCGGGTTTCCTTCAGCCAGCCGGCGAGCTCGCTCGCCCAGTAGGTCAGCACCATGTTGGCGCCGGCGCGCTTGATGCCCAGGACGGACTCAGTGATGGCGGCCCGGCGGTCGATCCAGCCGTTTGCGGCGGCGGCCTCGATCATCGAGTACTCGCCGGAAATCTGGTAGGCGGCCACGGGGACCGGGCTCATGGCGGCGACGTCGGCGAGGATGTCCAGGTAGCTCATGGCAGGCTTCACCATGACCATGTCGGCGCCTTCGGCCAGGTCCAGGTCCACCTCGAGGATGGCCTCCCGGCGGTTGGCGGCGTCCATCTGGTAGGTGCGGCGGTCGCCGGTCAGCTGCGAGTCGACGGCCTCGCGGAACGGGCCGTAGAACGCGGAGGCATATTTCGCGGCGTAGGCCACGATGGCGGTGTTGGCGTGGCCGGCGTCCTCGAGGGCCTGCCGGATCACGGCGACCTGGCCGTCCATCATGCCCGACGGGCCCAGGACGTGGGCGCCGGCGTCGGCCTGGGCAACCGCCATCTGGCCGTAGATTTCCAGGGTGGCATCGTTGTCGACGTAGCCGTTGGCGTCCAGGACACCGCAGTGGCCGTGGTCGGTGAATTCGTCCAGGCACACGTCGCTCATGACCACGAGGTCGTCGCCGACCTCGGCGCGGACGTCCCGGATGGCTTTGTTCAGCACGCCGTCGGGGTCCAGCGACGCCGTCCCGCGCGCGTCCCGGACGGCGGGGACGCCGAACAGCATGATGCCGCCGACGCCCAGCCGGACAGCCTCGGCCGCCGCACGCCTGAGCGAATCGGTGGTGTGCTGCTGCACGCCGGGCATCGAGGCGATCGGGTTGGGCTCACTCAGGCCTTCGCGGATGAAGGCCGGCAGGATGAGCTCCGAGGCTGAGAGCCGGTGTTCGGCCGTCAGCCGGCGCATGGCCGGGGTGGTGCGGAGCCGGCGGGGGCGGTGGGTCGGGAAGCTCATATGGTGTCCTTTGCTGAGGGCTCTGCGGCTGACGGATGCGATGGGGGCTGCTGGTGGTCAAGGGACCGCACGACGGCGGCAACCAGGCCGGACGCCGTCGGCTCTTCGGCGACGGCGTCGACGCTGAGTCCGAGGGAGGCCGCCTCGGCCGCCGTCGAGCGTCCGATGGCGACGAAACGGCAGGTGCCCAGCGGGCCGAGGTCCGCGTGGATGCGGCGGGCGGCGCTCGGGGAGGCGGCGACGACGGCGTGCAGCCGACCGGCCCCGATTTCGGCTTTCGCCTCGGCCGTGGTGAGCACGGTGGGCGGCGCGTCCTGCCCGGCCGGACTGATCCCCTGCGACAAGGTCGCCTGCGGCGGGGCCGGTGGGAATGCGGGCAGCGCCCGCCGCGGATCGGCAGGATAGTCGACGGTGTTGTACGCGGTGACGGTCTGGACGGCCGCGCCGCGGGCCTCGAGGCCCTTGCGCAGCCGCGGGTCCGCTATGTCCGCCTGGGGCAGGAGCACGCTGCCCTGGTTCGCGGGCCAGATGTCGAGCAGGCCCGTGCCGGATTGCTGGCCCGTGGGTGCAAGGTCGACGCTGATGCCCCGGGACTCCAGCTCACGGCGGGTCGCCGGGCCGATCGTGGCCACGAGGATGCTGCCGGGCAGCCAGTTGCTGAGGGAGGCGCCGCGTTCGGCGGCTTTCGCCTCCAGTGCCTGGACCGTGGTCACGCTGCTGATCACGAGCCACGTGTAGGCCCCGGCGCCGAGGGCGTCGAAGGCGACGTCGAGGGAGTGCTGGTCGTTGGCCTGCTCAAAGTCAATCAGCGGGAGCAGCAACGGCTCGGCGCCGGCACGGCGGAGGGCCGTGACGAGTTCCCCCGCGCGGTCCGGGCTGCGGGCAACCAACACGCGGGCGCCCTCCGGCACCCTCATGCCGGTTGGGCCGCCCGTGTGGTTGCGGTCGCTGTGGGGTGCCATGAAGTGGTGGATCCGCGGTTCAGGAAGCTGCCAGGTCCGCGATGTCCGCGGCGCCTCGGGCCAGCAGCACTTCCGCCAGCTCGATCCCGAGCAGCGTTGCCCCGACCTCGGTGAGGCCGTCAGTGGCTTTCTTGTCGCGGACGGTTGCCGTGCCGTCGACGGCGCAGACCACCGCTTCGAGGTACAGCATGCTGCCCTTGCGGTAGGCGTAGGCGCCCACCGGGGCGGCGCATCCGGCCTCCAGCCGGGCCAGCAAAGCCCGTTCGGCCGTGACGGCGAGCCGGGTGTCCGGATCATCGAGGGCCGCGAGGGCCTGCGCCAGCACGCCCTGGGAGCCTTCCGTGGACCCGGCCCTGCGGGGAGCGTCGGCGGTCCGGCATTCGATCGCCAAGGCACCCTGCCCGGCGGCCGGCAGCATAATGTCCGTCTCAAGGTATTCGCTGACCGCGTCGAGCCGGCCAATCCGGTGCAGTCCGGCGGCTGCGAGAACGACGGCGTCGAGGTCGTTCGACTTGCCGTCAACGACGGCATCGTTCGTGTTGCCCGGCAGCCCGGGAACGCGTCCCAGCCGGGTGTCCACGTTGCCGCGGATGTCGCGGATGTCCAGGTCCGGACGCACGGCGCGGAGCTGGGCCGCGCGGCGCGGGGAGCCGGTGCCGACGCTCGCGCCGCTCGGCAGGTCCGCGAGCTTCAGTCCGTCGCGGGCGCACAGCACGTCCCGGACGTCGACGCGTTGGGGTGTGGCCGCGAGGCTCAGGCCGAGGGCCGGACCGGTCGGGAGGTCTTTGAGCGAATGCACGGCGATATCGCAGGTGTCCTGCAGCAAGGCCTCGCGGAGCGCGGCGACGAAGACGCCGGTACCGCCCATCTGGGACAGCGAGCCTTTGAGGACGTCGCCGTCGGTCCGGATATGGACCAGCTCCACGGGGAACCCGCCGATGGCGGCCAGCTGGTCCGCGGTCTGCTGGGTCTGGGTCAGGGCGAGTTTGCTGGCGCGCGTGCCGATCCGGACGCTCATGCGGTCCCCTCGCCCGCCGCCGCAGCAGCCGCGGCTGCCCTTCCCGCCGCCGCGGGGGCGGCCGGGTAGGGATCGTGTCCGGTCCCGACGGTGGTGTCGGCTCCGGCGATGGTGGGCTTTTCGCCGCGGAAGTTAGCGCAGCAGCCGGGACGGCAGACGTCGTACCAGGGGCCGAGCTTGGTCAGGTGCGGCCGCTCGGCAATGTTGTTCGCGACAGTCCGCTCGCAGATGAGGTCGACAAGCCCGGCGACAAACTTGCGGTGCGTTCCGGGCGTGGGGACACGGGTTGCGGCCAGTTCCAGCCGGGCGCAGGTCTCAAGCGCCTCGGTGTCCAGGTCCCAGACCACTTCCATGTGGTCGCTGACAAAGCCCAGCGGCACAATCACGATGCCCTTGACGCCCTGGCGCGCGAGCTCCTCGATGGCGTCGTTGATGTCCGGCTCGAGCCACGGCACGTGCGGGGCGCCGGAGCGGGACTGGTAGACGAGGGACCAGGGTGCGGTCAGGCCGGTCGCGTCTTCCACCCGGCGGATGATCTCGGTGCCGGAGGCCAGGTGCTGTGCGGCGTAGGCGGAGTCTTCCTCAAAAGTGCGCGGCTCACCCTCGGACCGGCCGGCGGCCTCGGCGTCGCGGGTCGGGATGGAGTGCGTCGCGAACAGGATGTGCACGGGGGCGTCCGGGGTGCCGGCCGCGGCCAGCTGGGCACGGACGTCGGCGAGGCCGGCGGCGGTTCCCTCGATGAAGGGCTCCACGAACCCGGGGTGGTCGAAATACTGGCGCACCTTGTCGACCTCGAGCTTGCCGTCGAGCCCGGTTTCGGTCAGCGCCATGCCGATGTCCTCGCGGTACTGGCGGCAGCTGGAGTAACAGGAGTAGGCACTCGTGGTGAGCATGAGCACCTTGCGGTGGCCGGCGTCGTAGATCTCCTGCAGGGTCTGCGGGATGTACGGGTCCCAGTTGCGGTTGCCCCAGAACACCGGCAGCGCGATGCCGCGGGCTGCAAGTTCGGCCTCGAGGCCGGCCTTGAGCTGACGGTTCTGTCCGTTGATGGGGCTGATGCCGCCGTTGGCGCGGTAGTGGTGCGAGACCTCTTCGAGCCGTTCGTCGGGGATGCCGCGGCCGCGGGTGACGTTGCGGAGGAACGGGATGACGTCCTCCTGGCCTTCGGGCCCGCCGAACGAGGCGAGGAGCACGGCGTCGTACTCCTTGGGGGCCATCCGGCCGGCCTCGGTGACGGTGTTCACGGCGGTTACCGGAGCGGCGGATTCCTGCGGATCGATCGGGCTCATGCCAGGACCTCGGCGATCTCGGCGGCGGTGACGCGGCGGCCGGTGTAGAAGGGGATTTCCTCGCGGACGTGGTGCCGGGCTTCGGTGGCGCGCAGGTGGCGCATCAGGTCCACGAGGTCCACGAGCTCGGGGGCTTCCAGTCCGAGGATCCATTCCCAGTCGCCGAGGGCGAAGGAGGAGACGGTGTTGGAGATGACCTGGGGGAAATCGCGGCCCAGCATGCCGTGGTCGCGGAGCATGGCGCCGCGCTCTGCGTCCGGGAGCAGGTACCACTCGTAGGAGCGGACGAAGGGGTAGACGCAGAGCCATTCCGCCGGTTCCACGCCGCGGGAAAACGCCGGGGTGTGGTTCTTGGCGAACTCGGCCTCCCGGTGCACGCCCATGGCGGACCAGACGATCTCGGTGCCGGCGAACAGCTTGCTGCGCCGAATGTCCCGCACTGCCCGCTGCAGCGCTTCCGGCCGGGGACCGTGCAGCCAAACCATGATGTCCGCGTCGGCCCGCATCGCCGAGACGTCGTAGCTGCCGCGGTGGACAACTCCGGCGTCGGCGAGGCTATTCATCAGGGCCTCGAAGTCCTCAGCGGCATCGGCGCCGCGCAGGATGTCCGCTGACCGCTTGAATACGGTCCAAAGGGTGAAGAACTGCTCAGTTGAATCTTCGGGCGCCGATGCCCCGGCGACTGATTCTMCGGGGGCTGACATTCCGGTTTTAGTGACAGATTCGGCAGAAGTGTGGCTCATGCATACCAGTCTGCCTCCTCTCCCCAGCTAAGTCGAAAAAAAGCACTTCTACAACGCGTAGAAGTGCTTTATTTCACATGCGGGGCGCGGGAGGCGGGGGCGCGTCCGCGGGAGGCGGGTCCTGTCAGCTCCGGCGCATCCGGAGGACCGCGGCGCCGGCGCCGAGCGAGAGYGCCACCAGGCCGATGCCCCAGCCGACCAGCGGGGACAGGCCGGCCGGTTCCAACGTCGAGGTCGCCTCGAGGGAGGAGTTGCCGGAGTGGCCCTTGGCCGGAGCCGGTGCCTGGGTCCAGCCGGCTGTGTTTGAACYCGTCGGGGACGGCTGCGGTGTGGCCGACTTCGAGGCCGACGTCTGCGCGCCGGCACCGTTGCCCGTGGCCGGCACCGCGGTGCCGGACTGTGGATCGGCGGCCGGGTCGGCGGCCGCGCTGCCCGGCGCCGGCCGCTCTGGGG